>CAVOCR010000055.1:0-8435 GCA_963694245.1 Myxococcota bacterium | reverse complement strand
AACGTCTCGCTCCCTCTGCCCCGCTTCGTTCCGAGGGAATGGTCCAGGTCGAGCGTTCGTTTGCGGATCCCACACGCATTCAACTTCTGCCGACTCGAAAGACGATGACAGCCTTGCTCGGAAGGGATCCCAGCGCCTCGATGGAGGTGATCTCGGAGACCCCAGTGGAACCGGATACGATGCGCATTCCCGAGCGCAGCCTGGGGGATCTTCTCCTCGATACGGATACGCGGTCTCAAATCGATGAAATTCTCTCTGCGGCCCGGTGTCGGGAACAGGTGCTTCAGGAGTGGGGATTTGAGCGGCGATATCAACGGGGACTCTCCTTGAGCGCCCTGTTTGATGGAGAGCCTGGGACCGGAAAGACCCTCGCGGCTGAGATTCTCGCGGCGGAGTTGGAGCTTCCGCTCCAGCGAGTCAACATGGCCGCTGTGCTCGATAAATATGTTGGGGGAACGGAAAAGAATCTCCAAAAGGTGTTTCACGAGGCCAAGACGAGTCCGCGGGTGCTTTTGTTTGATGAGGCCGATGCGCTTTTCTCCAGTCGTGTGCAGATTGAGAGCAGCCAGGATCGCCATGCAAATCTTGAGATCAATCTCCTTCTCCAATTGATGGAGGATTACGATGGGATCGTCGTGCTGACGACCAATCTCGCGCAGGGCATCGACAAGGCGTTTGAGCGGCGGATCGGCTACAAAGTTCATTTCCCTTTTCCGGCGAGGGAGCTGCGAGAGGCGCTCTGGCGTTCGCTGATGCCGTTGGAGCTTCCTGTAGATGGGGAGATTGGTTTTTCGGATCTCGCGCTTCGTTTTGAACTCAGCGGTGGGAGCATTCGGAATGCGATTCTTCGAGCAGCCTATGTGGCGGCGGGACGTTCGAGTGGAGTCTGCTCATTCGACCTCGAGCGCGCAGCGGAGCAGGAATGCGCAGCTTCTGGGAAGCTGTATCAGCCTCGAACCCAATCCCGTGGGCGGTTGGAAATCTAGATTCTTCAAGGGCGCTCAGCGTGTGGCGCGCCAGTCTTCAACGAGAGTCATGATCTCTTCGGTGCCGAGAATCGTGCGGCTTGCGTGCGCTCGCGTGAGGATGGACGTCACGAGTCCCTCGTCCGTGGGCTGGGCGTGGGCGTCGAGCCACATGAGGACGTTGCTTTTTCCGCTCATGCGCCCGATCTCGATGCGTTGGGCGAGACCAAACATGTGGGCGGGAACTCCCGAGTAGATCACATCGGCGAGTTCAGCATGGCCGGTTCGCTGTGCCTTGGCGATGGCCGCCGCGTGAACACCCGTCGCCGTGCGAAACGCGTCTTCTCCAAACACCGGGTAGTTCATGGGGATCGGCGTCTCCGTGGCAGCGCTCACGAGTTTCACGTACCTGGGGAGGTCGGAGAGATCCGGATCCCATCGATCCATCAACTTCAAGTTGACGAGGAGCTGGTCCATGGCGGTGTTTCCGCTCCGTTCGCCGATTCCGATTCCCGCCGCATGCAGGATGTCGGCCCCGGCGTCGGCGGCGGCGAGGGAGTTGATGACGGCGAGCCCCCGATCCGAGTGGCCATGCCAGTTGATCAAGACCTCTTCACGCTGATGGTCCTTCAGGATGCTGCGGACCATTCGAACGACGGCCGCCGCTCCCCAGGGGGTCGCATGGCCGACGGTGTCGGCGATGCAGATCTCGTCGGCTCCGGCCTCGACGGCGGCTCCATAAATGGCGCGCAGATCGTCCGGATGTGCCCGAGTGGTGTCTTCTGTGACGAACATGACGGGCATGTCGTGAGACTTCGCGAATTCGATGGTCTCCACGGTTCGTGCGAGGAGGAAGTTGAGGTCCCAGCCTTCGACCATCTGGCGGATTCGGGAGCATCCCAGGAAGGCTTCCGCCTTGATGGGGATGCCAAACTCCTGCTGAAGATCGGCGACATGCTGCAGATCGCTGAGCACGGTGCGCACTGCGAGCCCGGGAGCGAAAGGCCGATTTTGCTCCACGATGTGTCGGAGAAGTCCCCGAATGTCTTCGAGCTGGCTCGACATGGGCAGCCCGATGTCTCCGCGTCGGATCCCGATGTCCATCATCGCTTCGAGGATTGCGAGCTTCTCATCGAGGGTGGGCTCTCGAACCGAGGGGCTCTGCAATCCATCCCGGAGGGTCTCGTCGTCGACCTCGATCGAAGCAAAGGTGGGACCGTCCGGTGCCATCTCATTCCAGTCGTAGATCCAGTCGTTTTCGGGGGAGTCGCTCATTCCCACCTCCAGGCCCAGAGCATGGGGTCTGACCGTACCCCCGTCAATTCTCGTTTGGGTTCTCATGCCTTCGGGGAGTTGAGCCGCGGTCGTGGCTGGGGTACCTTCGATCCCCATGTCCAGCTACCACCCCGATGAAGCGTTCCAGCTTTCCCTGATCCATGCGCAGCAGCAGGACAAGATCCGCATGATGGATGAGGCGCGGGCGTGGAAGAAACTCGATTACGGAATGGCTCGTGTGATTGAGGCCTATTGGAATCAGGTGGGGGTGGTCGTCGAACGGTTCGAGCAGAAGGGCACGGTTGCGACGCTCATCGGAGAGATTGAATCCGACATCACAGTCCTTCAGACGCTTCGCACCGAGCATGAGTTGAAACGGAGCGAGTCGGAGTCGGTGATGGCTCTGGACCTGGTGAAGGATCTCCTCTCCGTCCTCTTCATTGTCCTCGGGACCTTGAAGAAGCGGCATGGCACCCTGGCTCAGGAACTCTTCGCACGCATCTTCTCGGCCAATCCGGCAGCGCCCCGCCGCTCCGAGGAACAGGAGGAGTTTCTTCTGGAGAAGAAGGTGGGGCAGGCCGTGCGCAAGGGCGCAGCGATGATCAAGCGTCTCCGCATGCCGAAACAGGTCAAGCCGGAGAAGGACAGTCTCGAAAAAGACGTGGAATAGCGGAAGCGATCAGTAGTTTGTGACCAGGAGTTCGTCGATCGGAGCGCGGCTTCCGGCGGACGCGCTGATGCTACGGCGCGCCTGCACACGATGCAGCGTGATGCTTCGATTCCGTTTCGCGAGATCTTCGTAGAGTTCCAGGATGAAGGGCGCGACAGAGTTCGAGAGCATGCATTTCACGCCCTGATTCGTCAGGGTCTCGAAGATCTCGGCGAGGTCCCGTTGATTGTCCTGGGAGAACCCATCTTTGGAGTAGTTCCGGAAGGTGGATGTTCGCGAGAGGGGTTCATAGGGCGGGTCAAAGTAGACGAAGTCACCCGATTGGGCTGCCTCAAGCGTCGCGTTGAATCCCGTGTTCTCCAACTCGGTTCCCTGCAGTGCGCCATGAACCGCCCAGATGTTGGGCTCGTCCAGGATCCGGGGATTCGAGTAGCGTCCGACCGGCACGTTGAACTTGCCGGTGCTGTTGACCCGGTAGAGACCGTTGAAACAGGTCCTGTTCAGCGCGATCAGGAGGCTCGCAGCCTCGAGCGTCTGGACACCCCGCAATTCATTGAAACGTTCTCGGTTCACGTAATAGGTGTCGGGATCCGCGGGATCGTAGGCCTTTTCGAGGCGTCGAAGACGTTTGATGAGGGCGTCTGGTTCGTCTCGCATTGCCTTCCAGGCGCAGATCAGAGTGGGGTTCAGATCCTGTAGACGCGCCTGGGCGGGCTGGATCCATCCAGAATTGATCAAATGAAGATAGACCGCCGCGCTTCCGAGAAAGGGCTCGTGATAGCGGCGAATGTCCTCGGCCTTCGGGAAAAGAGGTTCGAGTTGCTTGAGGAGTTGTCCTTTTCCACCCGCCCATTTCAGAAATGGGCGCACGGGAACGAGTGGACGGATCTCCTGGATCCGTTGCAATACCATGGTGTCCCCCCCCCAGAGGATTGTCATGATGACGTCGACTGCGCGTCATCTCCGGTTCGTTTCCATGAATGGGGTCAGATGGGCTCCGACGCCAGAAAACGGCTGATTTGCAGATCGGAAATCTCAGGACGGGAGGGAGGCGGACCTCAGGATGAAAAGAGAGCCGGCACACCCAGTGCCCGCATCCATTGCGATCCGCGCTCTGTGAGCGTGTTGGTATCGGACCGGGCGAGCAGGGAGGTGCTTTGGATACGGAGGATTTCGGCGCTCGCGGGAAGGGGGCGTCCAGCGGTCCGTGCCCAGAGAATGGCCTCGTCCGCTGCAGTCACGGAGGGGTCCGTGCAGTCATCGATGCGCTGACAGGTGTCGTGGCTCACCCGGTAGCGCCCACTTTGCCGGCTGGAGGCGAGAGGCGTTTCATTGTCGACGGGGGCGTAGACGACCAACTGGCTGGCGCTCCGGCCTGGAGGGAGACGAGTGGGGGAGAGCCGGTCTCCGAGATGTGCGCGGACATGGGCCTCTGCGATGGAGGGGAGTCCCGCCGAGTGGGCGATGCAGGACTCCATGGCGAGCCCCGAGGTCGCCCGGGGATTGACCTCGATGGCATGAAGCCCACTCTCCGAGTCGATTGCATCGAGTCCGAATGCTCCGATGTATCCCCCGCGATGAAGGGCATCCCCGAGGGTTTCGGCCATGTCAGCCAGTGTCGGAGGGGGCGTGGCCTCTCCCCAGGCATTTCCGCATGCGCCGAGCCGGTGCGGTGTGCATGCCGGGATGCCCGTGAACTGACGATAACCCGATCCCACCTGGATGTTTCCGTGGGCGTCCACACATGCGTTCAACGTCCATGTGCTTCCTTCGAGCCATTGCATGGCTCGCCAGCCGCGATGCGCGATCGCCTGGGCGGCCTCTTCGTGCTGGGACTGCGTCTCCACGCGCCATGTGCCCTGGCCCGAGTGCCCGCGTGCATTTTGAAGCACGTAGCGTTCGCCGAACTCTCCGGAGAGCGCTTCGTGAGTCGGAAGGTTTCCCTGGCCGGTCCGAATGCGTGCGGAAGACAGCCCGAGTTCCTGTGTGATCGTGGCGAAATGGACCTTGTTCTCATATCGCTGGGCGATCGAGGGCTCTCCCATCATCAGGGTGAGACCCAGGTCGTTCGCGCGCTCTTGAAGCCGTTTGTTGGTCTTGAAGGCGAGGAGGTGGGTGATGCGGTGTTGCCGGAGGAAGGCCACGGCCACTTCCGATTCGAGGAGCGCTCGGGCATTGGAGGGTTTTCCGTCGGATGGAGGGACTTCGAGTACGGGAAATCCAATGGATTCGCCCAGTCCCATCGCGTCGGCACAGATCACGACGAGGGGGATGCCGAGAGTCGCCCATCCCCCTGTTCGGGCGAGATCGGGGGAGATGCACGCGATGCGCCGATCCCCGAGGATTTCACTCCGATTGGATTGCACCGCAGTCATGAGGTTTCACCCGGAGTCGTCAGTCCGAGCCAGGAGGCGACCTCTTCCACGCTGTCGAGATGCGGAGCGTTCAATTGTTCGGGGTTGTTGGAGTCGTGTGTAGCGCTTCCCGTGAGGAGTACAAGCGCGTGTTGCACGCGGCCTCGCTCTCCTGCTTTGAGGGCCGCAGCGACAGCGCAGCAGCTCTCATGGCACGCGGTGATTCCGCGTGAACTCAGGAGGGTTCGGGCATTTTCGAGGGAGTGTTCGGAGATTCCCCAGGCATGTCCCCCCGTGTTTCGGAGCGCGCGCACGAGTTCGCCAAATCGGCGCGTCCGACGGGTCCCGAGATCTCCCACCACGCTCCTTCCTTCGAAGGGAACCGCTTCTTCAAACGCCTCTGCGATGGATTGAATCGTTCCTGTCTGCGCGGCGTGGAGACCCGGGAAGTGTCCGGCCCAGCCGGCTTCTTCAAGCTCCTGGAATCCCCGGGCCATGCCGACGAGCGTGCTTCCACTGCTGGTGTAGCAGAAGACCCCCTCGGCCGGGTCTTCCCGCTCTGCGAATCCCAGCGCCAATGCCTTGTATCCGGCGAGAGCATGATCGTCGACAGAGGGGCGGAGATTCGGAATGTGCCATCGTTTCTGGAGCTCGCGACCGATGCTGATCGCCCGATCACTCAGGATGAGCCGGGCCCCGGTGTCGGCGATGCGTTGCAGCTTGCTGGTCGCCGTGGCCGGTGAAGCCAGCGCGATGATTTCAATTCCTGCCGCCTTTCCCGCGCGTCCGAGCGCGATGGCGGCGTTTCCAGAACTGGAGATGGTCGCCCGAGTGCATCCACTGGCGGCCCAGATCGCGGCTTGAACTGCGGCGCTGCGATCCTTGTGGCTTCCTCCCGGATTGCGATCCTCTCGTTGAAGGACGAGTCGCTTCAGGCCACCCATGGGCCCCAGGTCTTCGAGCACGGGGGCGGTGTCTCCCACATCGATTCGTTGATGGGAATCCAGGGTGGCGGCAAGCCATGGCGCATAGCGCCACACGCCCTGCACGCTCTCATCGATCCTTGATGACCAGTCCCAGGTTCCCATGGAAGTCCTCCCTCCAGTCCGTTTTGTAGGCCAGGGAGAGGCATGGTACAAGGGGAACCGTCGTTCGGTCGACGGGACTCTGAACCGAGGAGCTGAGGAACATGGCTGGATCCACCCATGGAACGCTGCTTCGTGTGACCACTTTTGGGGAATCGCACGGCGCCGCGATGGGCTGCATTCTGGATGGTTGCCCCGCAGGGCTTCCGATCACGGCGGAGGAGATTCAGATCGATCTGGACCGTCGTCGTCCCGGTCAGAATCGATTGACCACCCCTCGGAAGGAAGCGGACGCCGTCGAGATCCTGAGTGGGGTGTTCGAGGGGAGAACTCTGGGGACCCCCATCGCCCTTCTGGTTCGGAACAAGAACGCGGATCCGAGCGCATATGATGCGTTGAAGGATCTCTATCGTCCCAGTCATGCGGATTTCACCTGGGAGGCCAAGTTCGGCCTCCGGGATCATCGCGGTGGGGGACGCTCCAGTGCGCGAGAGACCGTGGGGCGGGTCGCTGCAGGCGCCATCGCCCGAAAACTTCTGGCGGTGGGACCTGGCGTGGAAATCGTGGGCTGGGTGGATGCAGTTCAGGAGATCGTTGCGAAGGTCGATCCCCTGGCCGTGAGCCGGGCCGCTGTGGATGCGAATGACGTGCGATGCCCCGATGCTCCGATTGCGGAAGCGATGGAGGCTCGCATTCAGGAGGTTCGTGCCGAGCGGGATACTCTCGGCGGCACGATCGGTGCCGTCGCCCGGGGAGTTCCCGCAGGGTGGGGTGAGCCCGTCTTCGATCGATTGGAAGCGGATCTTGCACGCGCCATGCTCTCCATTCCGGCGGCGAAGGGATTCGAGAGTGGAAGTGGGTTTGGGGGCACGCTTCTGCGGGGAAGTGAACACAATGACCCCTTCGCTCTGGATGCGGATGGAGGCGTCGTGACCACGACGAATCGAAGCGGCGGAGTGCAGGGAGGCATCAGCAACGGCATGCCGATCACCCTCCGCGTCGCGTTCAAACCCGTCGCCACCCATTTTCAATCGCAGGAGACCGTGACAACTGCGCCCCGGAAGCCCACGGTGTTTCAGGCGAAAGGTCGCCATGACCCGTGTGTGCTCCCGCGTGCGGTTCCGATTGTGGAGGCCATGATGGCGTTGGTTCTGGCGGATCACTGGCTGCGCCAGCGAGCGACCTCGAACGCTGTGGTGGATGCGCCCTAGGCGACGTCTCGTGGAGCTGTTTTGGAGGCTTTCGCAGCCCGCAGTTCCCGCTCTTTCTTTCGCGTGTTCACGACCAGTGTTTCGAGCTCTTCAGAGGGCTGGCGATACATCGCAGGATGGTCGGTCAGGAGATTGAATCGCAGGATGTGCCACAGCGCCGCGACCCCATCTTTCCAGGTGATCTTCTTTCCCTCTTCATAAGTGCGCCCGTTGTAGCTGATCGGCACCTCGTAGATGACCACCCGAGGCATCCGAGAGACCTTGGCCGTGACCTCCGGCTCGAAGCCGAAGCGGTCGCTTTCCAGCTCGATGTTTTGAATCACCTCACGCTTGAAGGCCTTGTAGCAGGTCTCCATGTCCGTGAGGTTCAGGTCGGTCAGGAGGTTGGAGAGGAAGGTGAGGAATTTGTTGCCGAGGGTGTGTCGGTAATAGAGGACGCGCCCGGAGCCTCCTTGAAATCGGGAGCCATAGACCACATCTGCACGGCCGGACTCGATGGGTCCGAGGAGCTTCGAGTAATCTGCGGGGTCGTATTCGAGATCGGCATCTTGAACAATCACCACGTCACCGGTGGCTTCGTCGAATCCGCGACGAAGCGCGGCGCCTTTCCCGCAATTGGTCGGTTGGAGGAGGACCTTCACCTGATCCAGCGTTCCGATTCGTTCGAGAATGTCCCGGGTTCCGTCCGTGGATCCGTCGTCAATCAGAATGATCTCGTGTGCGTAGGGCGTTTTTCGGACAGCCTCGACCACCTCTTCAAGCGTCTCCTCTTCGTTGTAGCAGGGCATGATGATGCTGAGTTTCATCCGTTTCCTCTCAGCTGTGGCGCGCCATTTTCGGCGCGCACTTTTCGGTGGCGTATTCGAACGCGGATC
>CAVOCR010000054.1:0-8498 GCA_963694245.1 Myxococcota bacterium | reverse complement strand
CTGGTCCATCGTTGCCGCGTCGTACATGCGGCCATTGAGAACGGTCCAACGCACGGAATCCGTGTTGCGGATGTCGTCGAGAGGATTCTTTTCCAATACGACGAGATCCGCGAGCTTGCCGACCTCCAGCGTACCGATATCCTGATCGAGACCGACGTACCAGGCACCATTGAGAGTCGCGGAACGGAGAACCTGCCAGGGGGTCATTCCCCCCTGGGCCAGCATCCACATCTCCCAATGCGAGGCGAGCCCTTCCCGTTGTCCATGTGCGCCGATGTTGACGCGTCCTCCGGCGTTGGCGATTGCCGTGGCGACGCCGGCGGCCCGGAAATGATTCCATTCGTTCTGGGGGACGCGTCGGCTTCGCCGGGCGCGGGGATCCAATGCGAAGCGGGGCACAAAGGTCTGGAGTCGTGGATGCTTCCAGACTTCACTCTCGTGGTACCAGTATTCCTCTCCCCACATTCCGCCATAGGCCACGGTCAGGGTGGGGGTGTATCCCACCTCCGTGGCTCCCCAGAGTTGTTGGACGTCTTCGTAGATGGGGGCGACGGGGATCGAGTGCTCCACCCCCGTGTGGCCGTCGACCACCATGGTCATGTTGTGTTGGAAGAGCGAGCCTCCTTCGGGGACGACCATCATGTCGAGCTCGCGCGCTGCGGTGAGGACCTTCTGACGCTGGTCCCGTCGAGGTTGATTGTAGCTTTTCACGCTGCGGGCGCCGATGGCCTTCATTCTTCGCAGATGGCTTCGCGCATCATCGAGGGTCTCCACGATGGCGCGAACACTGGATTTGGCGCCATAGAGAATGGTCCCGGTGGAGTAGATCCGTGGGCTGACGATTTTCCCCGCTCGCGCCAGTTCCGCGGCAGCGAAGATGGAGTGGGTGTCGTTGGACGGGTCATGGATGGTGGTGACCCCAAACGCGAGTCGAGCGAGGTGTGACCAGCTTTGTTCCGGAATGATGCCTGCTTCAGACTGGGCTCCATGATCGTGCACATCCACGAATCCGGGAACGATGGTGGTGCCGGAAGCATCGACAATGCGCGTGCCGGGGGGCAGCGTCACCGAATCGCTGTCTCCGATGGCCTGAATCCGATTGCCCACGATCCAGACGGTCCCGTTCTCGAGAACTGTCTCGTCTTTCATGGGGAGGATGCGGGCTCCCACCAGAGCAAAAGAGCCCTCCGGCGAGTCGGTTTTCTGACGGAACCCGATGGGCGTGCTCTGAGTGACGGGTTCAGGGGCACTGGCATCGACCTTCCGTGTAAACGCGAAGGTGTCTGTCATGGAGGTGGAGAACAGATCGGGTCCGAGGACCCAGTGAAGCTGCTCCCCCGCCCCGGAGAAATGGAGGGACGTTCCGGCGTCCTCGGTGAGCTGAACGACGGGCAATGAACGACTCCCGGGTCCGATTTCAAAGGGCTTCCCGGTGCCCTTTCGTGGCCAGGGCATCACATGTACGTGGAAACGTTCCACGAAGGCCAACCACTGATCATCGGGGCTGATTCGAATCGCAGTGGCGTTCTTGCTGGTCGCGAGTGTTCGCATGTCCTCGCCGGAGGCATTCACGCTCTGAAGTTCTCGGATGTTTTCCTTGCCCCGCTGGATCAGTCGGATGCGACTTCCATCCGGGGAGAATCCGATGGCCTGACCTTTTCGAGCGATGCGTGTCTCGGCTCCATTGGAAATGTTGAGTGTGAAGACCCCGGTGTTCTCCGACCATCGCGGGCTCGTGAGCCACCCCCCGCGCCTGCGGTGAAACAGAAGCGTATCGCGCTCCGGTGACCAGAGCAGATCGGTGTAATGCCCGGGATCCTTCGTGATGACCTGGCCTGTTTTTCCCCCGCGTGAGCGAATGACACGGATGGTTCCGAGCGTGTCGTCATCCCAGGTGGTGTAGGCGATGGAACGACCATCAGGAGACCAGACGGGGTGCATTTCCATGTGGTCTTCCTGGCGCGTCAGGCGCCGGGGTGTTCCGGTAGGCAGGTCCTTCACATGGAGCCGTCCCAGGGCCTGGTAGACGACCTTGTCCCCCTGTGGGGAGACGGCCGCCCATCGGAGCACTTTCACGTCGAACGTCTCGGGAGACACGGGAACAGGGCTTCGAAGTGCGGGTGTGACTGTGCGCGAGTGCTTCACGTGAAAGGGGATTTCGCCGAGGACCCCCGTCTGGGCGTTCACAGTTCGGATCCGCCCTCCTGCCCAGAAGACGAGGGTGCGGCCATCGGGCATCCAGTCCATCGCGGGATAGACTCCGTGAATGGCCCAGGTTTCCTGGAGGTCGCGGTCGAGCGGTCGGAAGAGCGCCCGGTCATCCCCACTTCGGAGATCCCGAATTCGGAGCACGCTCTCGCCGCGATCGCGTTGGATGTAGGCGAGGGTCCTTCCGTCCGGCGAGGGAGTGGGGCGAATGGCTCCGCCCGGGCCTCCCAGCACCGTGTCCATGTGGCCGTCTGCCCGGTTCATCCGTTGGATCGCGTAGATCCCGGGATTGGGATCCTTGTTGTACTCGAATCGGGTTCCGGGGCTGACGTCCTGGCTGAAGTACAGCTCCTTCCCGTCGGGAGAGAACACGGGTTCGCCGATGTCTTTTTGTTCGTTGGGCTTCACCGTCATCTGGACGCCTTCGCCCCCGCCGATGTGGTAGAGCCACATTTCTCCGGCACCGATGGATCGGCGGGAAGTGAAGTGCTTTCGTCCAACGATGAATCGTCCGGAGGGATCCCAGGAGGGAGCCGTGAGGAGTCGGAAGGACTCCTGTGTAATGGCCCGGGGGTTGGATCCGTCCGCCTCGGAGACCCAGATGTTGTCTCCCCCTCCCCGATCGCTCGTGAAGGCGACATGCATTCCGTCGGGACTGTAGGTGGGTTGCATGTCCCAGGCCATGCCCTCGGTAATGGGAGTCGCTTCTCCCCCGGCGATGGGTACGGTGTAGAGGTCTCCGAGAAGATCGAAGAGGACGTGGGTTCCCTTCGGATGAACCGAGAGGTTCATCCAGGTTCCCCGCGTGACATCGATGGGGATTTCCCGCGTTTCGCCCGGGGGCGACATGACGTTCCAGTCGGATTTGGGAGAATCCGTCGAATCCGGTTCGTCCGCGCCTTCCATTTCCTGGATCGTTCCACAGCATTGAGCGTGCGCTTCCACAGCGGGCTGAATGGTGAGAAGCAGTCCGATCAGCAACGACGGAATGAGAGGAGTGGCGGAGATGAGATGCATGGAAGGACTCCCTGATTGGCGAACGCGACGGGCAATTGTCCGTGCCCATTCACGGAGCGTCAACCGCAGCCTTCATGACCGATGGGCTGCTTTGGGTTAGCATGGCTGGACTCCGGGGGAAGATGTGTCTGAAGGGCTCTCAGTAGTGGTCATGGCATTCAATGAGGCGTCGAGCCTTGTGGAGGTGACGACGGAGATCCGAGTCGTGCTCGAGGCGTTGAATCGTCCCTGGGAGATTCTTCTCGTGAACGACGGCAGTGTCGACGAGACTGGCGCGCTCGCGGAGACGCTGGCTGCAGAGCATTCTCATATCCGCTGCATCCACCATGAGGGCAACCAGGGTCTGGGGGCCGTCTACCGGACGGGGTTCTCCGAAGCTCGGGAGCCCTACATCACCTTTCTGCCCGCAGATGGGCAGATTCCCGCCGTGTCCATCGCACCCTTCCTCGCTCGCATGGATGCAGGGGTCGACATGGTTCTGGGGACGATTCCGGAGCGTCCGGTGCCCTTCCATGTCCGAATGCTCTCTGGATGTGAGCGCTTGCTCTATCGTCTGCTCTTTGGTGGGTTTCCGGCGTTTCAAGGGATGCTGATGTTCCGCAGAGAGCTGGTGGAGAGGCATGGCGTGACCTCCACGGGGCGAGGCTGGACCGTGATCATGGAACTCATTCTCCGGACGAGTCGAAGCGGGGCGCCGATCGGGCATGCGGAGACGGGGCTTGATGAGCGGCGATCCGGCGTCTCCAAGGTCACGAACCTGCGGACGATTCTCTCCAATCTACGGCAGGTATTTCAATTGAGAATCGATCTGTGAACCGTCCGCCTTTCCCGCATTTACGGCTCCTGACGTCCCGCCTCTGCATCTTGACCCGTTTGGGGTGGGGTCCTACAATTTGACCCTGTCCAGGAGTCGATTCCCATGAACCTCACTGATCTTCAAAGAAACGGGCATTCCATGATGCGAATTTCGGTGTGCTTTCTCCTGCTCTGTTTCTGGGTGACGGCGGCTCAAGCCGAACCTCCCATTCTCGAGGCTCCCACACCTTCCGTCGCGGATGATTCGGGGATTGCAGCGGACTCCACCGAGAGTCCTGAATCGGGAGACGGCTCCGAAAAGGCCTCGCCTCCCGATGATTCGGTCGTCGCGGATCCCGGGATGTCCGATCGCGTGATGGCACCCGAGAATGAAGAGGTGGCACCGGAACATTTCCCGAGGATTCGGGTGTTTGGTCCCGAATTCCAGGAGAAGGTCGCCCTCTGGATGAACGGTTTGAGCCGGGTCGGTCAGGTGAGCTGGTGGAGTGCGGATGTCCAGGGTCAGGAGGCTCGGGTTCGAGTCATTGCCTGCCAGGGCGATGACACGGATCTTCGTTGTTTTGAGTTGGAACTGTTGAACGCGGAGAGCGGATGCGCCGGGGGCGCGGAGCTGAATGCGCTCTGTCTCCAGTTTCCGACCGGAGCTCCGGATGAGTGGGCGGTGACCAAAGCAGCTCTGCATCCGCGGATTGAAGGTTCGGGTCTTGCGGCTGTCTGGTCGAGTGCCGGGGCCCCGGAGAGTGTTCGGCAGGAGGCGCGGGTTCAATTGGAGACCGCCTTTGTGGGAGATGTCTTCAAGGTTGCTGCGAAGCGGATGCCGAACATGTTTCGTCGGCAAAGAGCTGAGGGTTCAGGGATCACGGGGATGTCGGCGAGGTCTCAAGGCGGGAGTCGACTGGACTACCGCATCCAAATTCACTGTACAGCGCTCCTGGTCTTTCTGCTTCTGCTCCGATGGATTGCCATGTCCTGGAGGCGCCTGGACTGGAAGCGGGCGCTCGGAGTCGTGGTCCTCTTTGGAGGCGCGTACGCGCTGCGGACCCTGTTCGTGGATGGGGGTGTATTCCATGAGAACCATCACGGATACGCCTATCTCGCGGGAATTCACCAGGCCGATGGGGGGACGTATGCGATGCCGTCTTCGTATATTCTGCTCATGCATTTCTTCTCCGATTGGTTCGGAGGAGGCGATGCCTCGGTGTTCACTCTCAATGCGTTCCTGAGTGCGCTTGTCGCTCCCCTTCTGGTTCCGTTGTTTCGACGGGTGGCGTCCTCCGAGGAGGCCGGTTGGCTGGCGGGGATCGCCTGGGCCATTTTGCCGCACGCGATTCGGATGGCGCCCACAGAACTCTACATGTCCTTCGTGACCTGCTTGCTGGTCGCCTCGGCCGTGACGTTGGTGAAGGGGCTGGAGCGGGTGGAGTCGGAGGAGCCCGCGTGGACTTTGCTTGTGCTCTCGCTGGGGTTGCATGTCTTGATGGCGCAGTCCCGGGTGATGACGATGGCCTATCCTCTCGCCACGGTCGCTCTCGCATGGGGTGCAGGGGCGCTGAGAACCGCTCGTCAGCGCAAGATCGTGGGGTGGATGGGCTTTGTGCTGATCGGAATGCTGATTCCCCAGGCGATGTACCTGGTGGACGCGACGTTGGCGCAGGCGGAGCGTGGACCTCTGATCGTCGACCCTCTCTGCAATTTCACGCAGATGAATCATTTTGTGGCATTGAATCCTTCGATCGTGTCCCCGACCTTGTTCGGTCTTGCGATCCTGGGGGCGGCGGCGCTTCTTCGCCGTGCGGATGGATGGTCCCGTGGATTGGAATGGGCGATGGGGATCTCCCTGGTGTTGATTTTCGCGCTGGGGGATGTGTCTGCCAACATGCTGGCCCCCTTTTACAAGGCCACTGGAAGCGGAGTGGATGTGATCATCCGTCATGGCTCGGCGGTCGCGCTGGGACTGATGGTGATGGCGCTCCTTCGCAGGGTTCCTGGAATGCTGGAGAAGGACGCCAGTCTTTCTCGTTCGTTCGGAGCATTGCTGGGCATCGGCATCGTGATTGGGATCGCGGGTTCCGTGTGTGGGGTGCCGATGTCCCGATTGCGATTCGAGGTTCCGGTCAGCGCGATGCTGTGTGGACTTGCGGGGATCGGCGTGATGGCCGTGGTGGGTCTACCGAAATTGAGCGGCATGCGGGGGCGAGTGGCGGGAGGACTTCTGATCGCTTCTCTGGCCTTCCCGATCCATTTCCTGGATACGCCGCATCCCGACTCGTTGGAATATCAATTCTTGATGAAGGAAGTCGTCCCAGTCCTGCACCGCGACATGAAGGCAGGAGATGTTCTCGTGGGGTTCGATCAGGAAGAGGTTCGGGGGCATGTTTCTCATCGATGGTGGCGGGAGCAGCTCTCCGGGGTTCGGGTCGTCGATGCATTGGATGTCGGAGAGCCCGGGACTTCCTATGCCGTGGTGGGTCTCTCCTGTTTCTGGGATTCCCGGGAGTCGGAGCGATTTGACCCCGAACGAGACTCCCTGGCTCCCACGCCTCATGTGGATGGAGCACCTGCGCTCACGGCAGACTGCCGGAGTGCCCTGGAGGGAGCACAATGGGTTCCTCTGGTCACCATGGAGGTGCCTCGAGACTCCTTGACCGGGTCGTGTGTGCACATCTCCCCCGATGTCGAGACCGTGCGAATGGGCCTCTATCGCGCCACCCGTGTCTCCAGGGCGACCCCGGAGGAGTCGTTGAAGAAGGGGGATGCGGATGGGGCCTCCCCGAAGTCTCCCACCGCTCCTTCACCCGCTGCGGTTTCGAGCGATTCCGGAGATGATTCGGTGGAGCCATGAACGGTAGGCGTCGGGTCGCCGTCACGGGAGCTCCTGGCTGGCTCGGAACGGCTCTTGTGCGTGCCTTGTTGACGGGGGGGCGCCATGGGGCACATGAGGGCCCAGGTGTGAGCGTGCGGGCGCTTGTGAAACCGGGCATTCCCCTTGGCGAGCTTCGGATGCTGGAGGGCGATCTGGAGATCGTCACGGCCGATCTTCGGGATTCCCGGACCCTGGAGGGATGCCTCGAGGGAGTCGACTCCCTGGTGCATGCCGCTTCATTGATTCATCCCCAGCGGATCTCAGAGCTCTATGCCGTCAATGTGGATGGAACGCGTCATCTTCTGGAAGAAGCCGTGCGATCCGGTCTCCAGCGAGTGGTCTACATCAGCTCGAATTCGCCAGTGGGAGTGAGCCGAGGCCCCTCTCACGTGATGAATGAAGACGATGTGCCTCGACCCTATTTCCATTACGGGCGCTCCAAGCTTGAGGCTGAAGAGCTGGTGCGGGCCGTTCATGGCGCGGGTCATGTCGAAACGGTCATTCTTCGACCCTGTTGGTTCTATGGACCTCAGCAGCCTGCGCGACAGACCCGGTTTTTTCGCATGATCCAGGGGGGCCGCCCTCTTGTCTTCGGAACGGGAGAGAATCTTCGAAGCATGTCGTTCATCGACAATGTGGTGCAGGGAGTTCTGCTCGGTCTGGATTCCTCCGCGGCGTCCGGGCGAACGTATTGGATTGCGGATGAGCGTCCCTATACGTTCAACGAGATCATCTCTGTTGTTGGAAGCCTGCTCGGCGTGGCGTCGCTTCGACCCCGTCATCTTCCGGCCATCACCTCGAATGCCTGTCAACTGGTGGACCATCTCGTACAGAGCGTGGGTCTGTACCAGAAGGAGATTCATGTTGCGGGAGAGCTCTCGAGCACCATTGCGGTGTCGATTGAGGCGGCGGCGAAGGATCTGGGATATGTGCCGCAAGTCGCCCTGGAAGAGGGAATGAGGCGGTCCATCGCCTGGTGTCGCCAGGTGGGTCAACTCTAGTTTCCCATGAACTCCGCGCACCAGAGTTCCACCATCAACAAGGCGAAGAGCTGCCGATTCATCAGAAAGGGTTCCGCCGGTCTTCGTGCGCGGAGGCGTGCGATGGCGTCGACTTCAAAGATTCCACGACGGCGGATGGCTCGAACGGAGAGATGTTGATCGAGCAGGTGCTCAAAGGTCTGTTCGAATGCTTGAAGGGGCACGCGAACCGGTCCTTTTCTGGCATTGACGATCGTCGGGGGAAGCATCTGTTGCGCAAGGTCCCGTAGAAGGAGCTTGTCCCTGCGCCGTTGCGAGTCGAGTTTCAGGGATACGGGGAGCGGAAGAATCGTCGAAATCACTTTTTCGTCGAGGAAGGGATAGCGGGTCTCCACGCCGTGAGCGAGTGAGATGCGATTTCCGCGACCCAGGTGATAGCCGTCCAACCATCCGTTGATTTCACGATCGATCAGGAGGTTGAGGATCTCCTCCTTTCCCCGGGATTGAATGGAATTCACCCATTCCTCACGGTCTCCCTGATTTTCCTGCACCTGTTGATGGGCGCGGGAAGTGTACAAGGCCGTGCGCTCCCCCGGCGTGAAGAGCGTGGTCAA
>CAVOCR010000053.1:0-8542 GCA_963694245.1 Myxococcota bacterium | reverse complement strand
CATCAAATGTCAGAGGCCGGTTGTCGAGAGCGCTCGGCAAGCGGAATCCATGGTCCACCAGCGTGCTCTTCCGGGATCGATCTCCGCGAAACATGCCCCCCACCTGGGGAATCGCCACATGGCTCTCGTCCACAAAGAGGACAAATTCATCCGGGAAATAATCAATGAGCGTAGGAGGCGCCATCCCCGGAGGACGCCCCGTGAGGTGGCGGGAGTAGTTTTCAATCCCCTTGCAATGCCCGGTCTCCCCCATGATCTCAAGGTCATGGTGGGTCCGCTGTTTCAACCGTTGCGCCTCGACAAGCTGCCCCGCCTTTTCCAACTCGGGGAGACGAAGCGCGAGCTCTGCCCGAATGGTCGCGAGGGCTTTCTTCATGCGGGAACGACTCGTCACGTAATGACTGTTCGGATAGATCGCGACCTTCTCGAGTTCACGAATCACCGCCCCATCGAGCGGATCAAATTCAACAATCCGCTCCAATTCATCTCCGAAGAACTCGAGCCGAACAGCGCGCATCGTCTCATGGGCCGGAAAGATCTCGACGACATCTCCGCGCACACGGAACACCCCGCGATGAAAGTCATAGTTGTTCCGCTGGTATTGAATCTCCACCAGCTTGCGCAGCACCCGATCCCGATCGACCTGCTCTCCCCGATGCATATGCACCAGCATGTCGTAATAGGCCTCGACGCTTCCGAGACCATAGATGCAGCTCACGCTCGCCACGATGAGCACATCATTCCGTTCGAGAAGCGAGCGGGTCGCGCTGTGGCGCATGCGATCGATCTCGTCGTTGATGCGGGCGTCTTTCTGAATGTAGGTGTCGGTGGATGGGAGATAGGCTTCGGGCTGGAAGTAATCATAATAGCTGACGAAATACTCGACAGCGTTGTTGGGAAAGAGCTCCTTGAACTCAGAAAAAAGCTGCGCCGCAAGAGTCTTGTTGGGAGCGAGCACCAGCGTCGGAAGATTCACCTCATGGACGACGTTTGCCATCGTGAATGTCTTGCCCGAACCGGTCACCCCGAGGAGACACTGCTCGAGAAGATCGCCCCGGAGACCCGAGAGCAGCTCGGCAATGGCCTGCGGCTGATCGCCACGGGGCGTGAGTTCTGTCACGAGTTCAAATCGACTCAATGGACCTCCTCCTGCCTCCAAAATCAACCTCATCTCCCCTCTGCTATTCTCATCGATGGACCGAGGATGGCAAGATGCGGTCCCGGCACGCGACCCTCGCGCACCGGATGATTCGGTCAATGAGGAGGAAGTGTGGACGCCAGCCGGACCGAACAGAGAGCCCCTCTGTACCGTTTCCTCCGGCGCTACACCCCTCCGTTCATCGGCTGGTACACCCTCGGCATCCTCGCACTTCTCGCCACGAACTGGATCAACGTGCTCATCCCCGAGCAGGTCCGAACGGTGATCGATGCCGTGCACGCGGGGCAGTCTCCACCGGATTGGCAAGGAGTGCTGGTCTTCATGTTTGGACTCGGGATCGCCGTGATCTTGACCCGAACGCTCTCCCGAGTGCTCTTCTTCAATCCCGGCCGCACGGTCGAATTCCGTCTCAAGAACGACTACCTGGGCCACCTCCTCCAGATGGGCCCCGACTTCTTCCAGCGTCTGGGCGTCGGAGAACTGCTCAGTCGCGGCACCAACGACATGATGTCGGTACGCTCCATCATCGGCTACGCGATGCTTCAACTCTTCAACGTCACGATCGCGCTCGTGATGACGTTGGATCGCATGATCGCCATCGACGCCACCATGACCTGGACCTGCCTCGTCCCCTTCACCCTGGGCATCGTGATTCTCCGACACGGAATCCGACTCCTGCTCGTCCGCTACAGGGAAGCACAGAAGCAGCTCGCCGACTTGTCCAATGCGATCATGGAGTCCTATTCCGGCGCCCCGGTGATTCAATCGTTCAACGCGGCAACGTCCTTCGAAGCCCAGATGCAGGAACGGAACGACGCCTACGTGGAGAATCATCGCAAGATGGCCATCATCCGCTCCTTCCACCTCCCAGCAGTCGCCGTCATCGGATCGGCCTGTCTGGCCATCGTGCTCGTGATGGGAGGGGAACGCGTCCTCGAGGGGACGCTGACCCTCGGAGACATCGCAGCCTACGCCGCCTACATCGGAATCATCGTGGCGGCCCTGAACTCCACGGGCTGGGTCATCAACTCGATCCAACGAGGACTCGTGAGCCTACAGCGCGTCTATGATGTCCTCGACACCCCGATGGATCTCCCCGACACCCTCGAAGGCACCGACACTTCCAGCGACTTCTCAGTTCCCCACCTCCGAGTGGTCGACGCCTCCTTTCGTCATCCCGATGCCGAGCCTGGCTCGCCGCCGGCGCTCTCGGGGATCAGCTTTGAGGCCCCCCCAGGGAGCCGCATCGGCATCTTTGGACCGACCGGTTCCGGAAAGAGCACGCTGCTTCGCCTCCTCACACGTTTGAATCCCCCCGTCCCGGGGACGGTTTTTCTGAATGACACGGACCTCGTGACGCTGCCGGACACTACACTTCGCCGACTCCTGACCCTCGTTCCGCAGCGGGCGTATCTCTTCAGCAGAACCGTCCGCGAGAACATCGCCCTCGATGACCTCCCAGAAGACATTGATGACGCCCGTGTACGCGACGTGGTGAAAACCGCCGATCTGGAGACGGATCTCAGAGTGCTCAAGGACGGCCTCGAAACCCTGGTGGGGGAAAGAGGGGTGACCCTGAGTGGAGGCCAGCGCCAACGCGTCGCCCTCGCTCGAGCGCTCTACCACCCCCGTCCGCTCATCCTTCTGGACGATGTTCTCTCCGCAGTGGACCGAACCACGGAAGAGCGGCTCCTGGCCAATCTCGGGACACACATGACGGGCTCCACCACGATCGTGGCGAGCCACCGAATCAGCACGATCGCGGAATCGGATCTGATCCTCGTTCTGGACAGCGGACGCATCGTCGAGCGCGGAACCCATCTGGAGCTGCTCGCCCTCGACGGAATCTATGCCACCACCCTTCAACAGCAGTTGAGCGAACAAGTGGAGGACGCCGATGGGTGATTCGCGCTCCACACGAACGGATTGGGAACTGTTCCAGCGGTTCTGGCCCTACCTGCGGCCTCGAAAGACCTCCATTGGAGTGGGACTGTGCCTGGTTCCCTTCCTGACCCTCGCTCGGCTCGCTCAGCCCTGGCTGCTCAAAATCGGAATCGATGATCACATCCTGTCGCCGGGCAGTACCGGCCTGTGGACGATCGCCGCTGCCCTGCTTGCGGTCGTGTTCCTTGCGTATCTGCTCAGCGCAATTCAGACCTGGCTCCTCCAAATCGCGGCCATCGAGGCCATCGGCACATTGCGAACGACGATCTACCGCCACGTGATGAGCCAGGGAGCCGTCTTCTTCGACACCCATGCCTCCGGCTCGCTCCTGACGCGCACGACCACGGATGTCGAAGCCCTGGGAGAGACACTCACGATGGGAGTCATCGGAATGGTCGCGGACGCGCTGACCATCGTCGGCATTCTGTGTGCGATGCTCTGGATGGACGTCGAACTGACCCTCTACACCTTCGCCATCAGTCCCCTCATCGTTCTCCTCGTGAACCTCTTTCGAAAGGGTCTTCGACACTTCAGCATGCGGATTCGCCGCTCTCTCTCCCGACTCAACGGGTATCTCGCCGAACATCTCGTGGGGATGGAGGTCATCCGCATCCTCGGACGGTCTCCGAAGAGTCAGCAGGAGTTCAAATCCCTGAACTACGAATACCTGGACGCCTACCGGAAATCGAACTGGCTCGATGCAAGCCTCTACGCGATCATGGATGGAGTGAGCACGCTCTGTGTCGTCGCGATGCTCTGGATCGGAGGCGGGAGAGTCCTCGAGGGACCGGCGGAGGGAATCACGCTGGGCCTCCTCGTCGCGTTCGTCGAATACATCACGCGCATCTTCGTCCCCATTCGTGAATTCAGCGGGCGCATCGCGACCCTCCAGCGGGCCAGTGCGGCGATGGAACGCATCTTCCGCCTGCTGGACACACAGCAGGCCATCAGTCCCGGAAGAGAGGAGTCGCAGTTCTCACCTGCGGCTCCAATCGCGTTCGACCACGTCTCCTTCCGCTACCGGGCCGACGGCGAGCAGGTCCTCAATGACGTCTCCTTTGAACTCGTACCCGGCAAAGTGGTCGCGCTCGTGGGGCGCACGGGGAGCGGCAAGACGACCCTCGGCAAACTCCTCGTTCGAATGTATGACGGGTATGACGGATCCATTCGATGGGGCGAACACGAACTCCGGGACCTTCCCCCGGAGACGGTCCGCGACAGCGTCGCGATGGTGCACCAGGATGTCCACCTCTTCGCCGGAACCCTCTGGTCGAACATCGCGATGGGCAACCCGGAGATCACGCGCAAACGCGCCGAGGAAGCGCTCCGACTGGTCCTCGCGGACGACCTGCTGGAATCCCTCTCCGGAGGTCTCGACGCACGGGTCGCGGAGCGGGGAATGAACCTCAGCGCGGGCGAAGGGCAGCTCATCGCATTTGCGCGCGCCGTCGCGCATGAGGCCCCCGTCTTGATTCTCGATGAAGCCACGTCCAGCATCGACTCGATTCTGGAGGCACGCATTCAAGAAGCGATGCGACGACTGCTCTCCATGAAGACGGTTCTGGTCGTGGCCCATCGGCTCTCCACGGTGCAACAGGCGGATGAAATCCTCGTCCTCGATCACGGCGCCGTGATCGAACGCGGGACCCATGCTGCGCTCCTCCGGATGAATGGAGCCTATGCCCGCCTCTGCCGGACACATCTGGCGAATCCGACGAAATCCTCCCCGGGATGAACGTCAACATGCATCGAGGGGAGACAAGAGGAGCCAGGTTCATTAGAATCAGGCGAAAGGAGGCAGTGAATCGTGTTCCAACTCGAAACCGGACCCTTCGAAGGACTCCAACCCACTGACTTCGACGCCTATTTGGAGTCGAAGTGGGCATCCAACCGGTTCAACCTGGAACGAATGCGGGCGCGGGAGAGCGCGCAGGCCCTCGCCCACGCAGCGCTCCCCCCGGAACTCCTGGGACGCCTCCAGCTCGGCATGCACGCGAGCCAGGATCACCCCACGGTCTTCAATCATCATCGCGTCGACTCCCAATGGGTGTTCGCCACGCGACAGGCGGAAGCTCGAAAACGAATCGAATCCCTGATTGAAGCCGAACATTCCCTCGCTGAACGCTTTGAAGACCTGGCACTCCATCACCTTCACGGGGTCATTGGCGTCCGCCTGAACGCCCGGGGAGTCGACCTCCTCTGCACGATCCATCGGGGAGCTGCCCTCGATCGCCGAAATCTTGCCGCGCGACTGGGGAGCGAGGAGGGCCTGGCTGAGTTCATTCCCCTCCTCCAGGGCATGCCTGAGGGGACCGAATGCATTCTGGGCGAATCGGCCCAGTCCACGGCGGACATCACCCCCGCGGACATCCCCGCATGGACTGGCGCCCTGGACGGCGCGGACTGGATCGCGCTTCGACGGCACTTCCCCCGCGACGATGAGCGCCTGGCCGACCCCGACTTCGCACGGCTTGCAGCCGAGGAGATGCGTGGATTCTCCAGATTTCATGCCTTCGCCTCCTGGTCCGATGAAAACGACCATGTGGGCGTCAACAAGCAACTCAAGAAAGCGCGGGAAGCCCGGCGTCAAGCCGCGGGAAATCTCGAACTCGGCGGGGAAGTCCGGGTCATCGCCGGCCTTCTCTCGGGTCGAAAAGGCAGCGTTGTCGAACTCGATGGCAAAGGCTCGGCGCGCGTGCGCCTTGGAACCATGACGATGATGCTCCCCGTCGAGAGTCTTCAGCGCGTCTGAACGTCCCCGGACACGCTTGCCGAGGCAGCGGGGAGGATGGACAACTGGCCAGACGCCTTGTCCTTCTCTCGAGCGAGATGCACCAGCACCACGCAGAGCATCGCGAGGACCATCACGGCGATGAGCAGAAAACGAAACGTCCAGCTGCCATGAATCGGAGGAAGCGGCGCACGTACCCGGGGAATCTGACGATTCCATTGAGAATGCTCCGCCAGCAATTTCCGCGCAGACCCAAGCTGCGTTGCGGAACGCATCGGACCCCAGTTCCTCTCTCCTCCACCCGAACCCGCGTCCACTCGGCGGAGATTCGCGTTCCGAATGCGAACCCCTCCCTCTTCCGTGACCTGCCGGGATTCACTGGCCAGTTCCACCCGGGTGGAATCCAGGGTGGGATGCTCAAGATCGCGCACTGCATTCGCTGTAAACGGAGGGGAGACATCCACGAGCGTCTCATCCGAGACCGCAAGAGCCGGCACCACATCAAGCGCGGTGCGCTCGTCAGGAGACACGAGCGGAGACACGGCGGTGGGATCAACGCGTGTGCGGCCTTCACTGCTGACACGCCCGGTGACCTCCGTATCCGAGGTGGGATACTCTGCGCCCTGCCCAGCGTCTGCTCGCCCACTCTCTTTCGCGGGATCCACGGCGCCAGTGGTGGGCATGTTTTTCTGAGCCATGGAGATCAACCCACCGAGTTCTTCCGCGATCTCGGAATCATCCTCCCCGACGAATTGTGCCAGACATTTCCCAATGGATTCTGCGGCCTCCGCTCCATTCTGCGGCCGATCGACGGGATCCCGCGCCAGCAAGCGATACAGCAGGCGATGCAGCTGAACGGGTACACGGCTTTCAGTTTCCGCCGGGGGCTTCCATCCCCCCCAGTTCCGAACACCGTTCAACGCTTTGAGAGGAGACAGGGTCCCCCGCGACATCCCGTAGACATCCGTCCCATGCACAAGCGAATGCAAACACGCTCCCAGCGCGAACACATCGGCCGCCGGTCCCACTCCGTCAGCGCCTCCATCATCGAGACCAATCTGAAGCGCCGCCTCCTCGGGACTCAAATACGGCAGACGCCGTTGACCCCAGCCACTGATGGACATCGCATTCCGCCAGGTCACGGGCCACATGCCAAAGTCCGTCAGGATCACAGAGCCGTCCGTCTTCAAGATGAGATTGCGCGGGGTCACGCCTCGGTGCACGGCGCGTCCATGAGGCGTCGAATCATGAATGTACGCCAGCGCCTTCGCCGCCTCCCGTACGACGTACAGGGCCTGGAGCAATGGAAAGTCCAATCCTGCTCGCTGGCGAATCGCACCACTCAAACTCTCCAGGTCCATCCCTTCGATCCAGGGCCGGGCAATGTAGAGCCGAGAGCCTTCCTTGTTCCAGGACAGCACGGGCGCCACGTTGGAATTTGAAAATCCCAACGCGATCGTCACCTGCTCCTGGAGAATCCGGCAAAGGAGTTCATCTTCGCTGACCGTGCTGCTCAACACACGCACGGCCACGGACCCGTCGCCCGGATTGGACGAGGGATCCCGTGCGAGATAGAGGTTGGCCACACCGCCGGTGGACACCCGCTTCAACACCGGATAGGGCCCGATGCTCTGAGTGGAATTGCGTCTCATGATGGGAGAGTGTAGGCGGCGCTTCCCACGCCGCGCAAGGCTCTTCAACGCGGCAATGTCGCCTCACGTTCTGGCCCTACGCTCACGGTGCGAACCGGGACGCCAACCTCGGTCTCCATTCTCTCGAGAAAGGCGTGTACTGATGCGGGAAGCCCTGTCACCGTCCGAACCCTCGAGATGTCCTCGTCCCAACCGGGAACCGGCTCATACATGGGCTCGCACTCGTCAAGATTTCCGCTTGCAGGGAAACGGTGGGTGATGGAGCCGTCAGGGAGCCTGTAGCCCGTGCAGATCTGCAACTCCTCGAACCCGCTCAAGACATCCAATTTGGTCACCACGAGTTCCGTGCAGCCATTCAGCGCGACGGCATGACGCAGCGCCACCAGATCGAGCCAACCACAGCGTCGCGGACGCCCGGTCGTCGCTCCAAACTCGCCGCCAGCGCTTCGTAGGCGCTCGCCGGTCTCTCCTTTCAATTCGGTCGGGAAAGGTCCCTCGCCCACTCGAGTGGTGTACGCCTTCGTCACACCGACGACGCGGTCGATTCGTCCCGGCCCCACGCCCAGCCCCGTGCACGCAGCCGCCGCAATGGTATGGGAAGACGTGACATAGGGAACCGTTCCATGGAGCACATCCAGCAATGTGCCCTGCGCTCCCTCAAAGAGCACCTCCTGGCCCGCCTCGAGTGCGTCCTGAGTGACCGCGGTGGCATCGGCGCAATGGCGCATCAACGCCGGAGCCAGCGAAAGGTACTCATCCGCGATCGCGTCCGCATCGAGCGCATCGCCCCCGAGATGCTCAATGAGTGCGTTTTTCTCGACGATGACCGTGTGGAGGCGCGCCCGAAACGCCACGGGATCACGAAGCAGCCCAAAGGGAAGCGCACGACGTCCGACCATGTCTTCGTATGCGGGACCAATTCCGCGACCGGTGGTCCCAATCTTTCCCGCTCCTGCCTGCGCCTCTCGAAGGTGGTCGAGCGCGCAATGGTACGGCATGATCAGGGGAGCGCGAGCGCTCACCAGCAATCGCCGGGGATCGGGAAGAAGCCCCTCC
>CAVOCR010000052.1:0-8545 GCA_963694245.1 Myxococcota bacterium | reverse complement strand
GGAGAGCACCCGCACGAATCGAATTCAGGGCGTTGTGCCCGCTGTGGTGATCGACAACAAGGATCCGGAGGGACGTTCCCGGGTCAAGGTGATGTTTCCCCAGTGGTTGTGCAAGGACGCCAAGTATACAGATGAGGCCGATGACGAGGACTTTGTCAGCGCCTGGGCACGGATGGTCTCGCTGATGGCAGGCCCGCAGCGGGGGGCTTTCTTTCTCCCGGAGCCCGATGATGAGGTGCTGGTCGTCTTCGAGAGCGGGGACATTCGATACCCCTACATCATCGGTGCGTTGTGGAATGGAGTCGATGCTCCAGTCCATGACAACAACGCGCAGGATGGCAACAACGGATACCGAACGCTGAAGTCCCGTTCAGGACACGTCCTCACGTTCATGGATGATGTGGATGGCAAGGACAAGGTCATCATTCAGACGAAGACCGCGGACGGAGACGAGAACAAGGACGCCTCCGAGCGCGATGGTCATTACATCGTCCTCGATCACACGGATGGCGAAGAGAAGATCGAGATCTACGATCGGAAACAGAACAACTACATCCTGATCGACAGCAGCAACGACAAGATTGTCATTGAGTCGAAAGAAGGCGATCTGGAAATCCGGGCGAAGAACAAGATCATCCTGGAATGCGACACCCTCGAGACCCATTCGAAGAGCAACACGAAGATGAAGGTGGACGGCTCCATGGACGTGAAGGTGTCGCAGGGCCTGACCATGGATGGTGGGCCCAAGATCAAGCAGAAGGCGTCCCGAATCGACCTCAACTAGGAGGGCTCCGTGCCCAGTCAGTCGAGACTCTCCGACCAGGCCAAGGGCATCTGCATCCATGGGTGCAGCGCGTGTCCCCACTCGGTGAAAGGCCCCGCGGTGGCGGGTTCCACGGATGTTTTCGTGAACAACCGACCCGCGTTCCGGAAAGGCGACCCTGGCATCCACATGGTGTGTTGCACGGCCAATAGCTGGAAGGCGTTCACGGGTTCCATGACGGTCTACATCAACGGAAAGTCTGCAGTTCGCAAGGGGGATGTCAGCAAGCACTGCGGCGGATTCGGTCAAATCAAAGAGGGGTCTTCGGACGTCCATACCGGCGGTTGAATTTCGGGGGGGGGCAGGTATTCATGGCGCCGTTTTTTGAAGATCAGTTTGCGATGGATCTTCTGCCCTCCGCGGACTCCACCGGGAATCCATCGCTGGTGGTGATCTGCAAACGGACCTATGCGATCGATCCCCTGGAGGCGTTGGCCACGCCGCTGGAGGAACAACCCGCGCCCAGTGCGGCGGACGAGTTCTACGAGGGCTCGGATCCCATGGCGTCGAGTTGTTGCCAGGAGAGTGACCTCGCTCCCTTCAAACATGCCGTGGACGTCGTGGTCCACGGGACGGCTCATTCTCCGAAGGGCAAGCCCTCCACGGGATTCAAGGTCGGCGTTCAGATCGGTTCGTTGCGGCGTGAATTGCAAATCACGGGTCCTCGCGTGGCGAAATGGAATCCTCCTCGAAAGGGGAAGGTGGACGGGAAGGCCGGGATGATTCCGACGCCTCCCGACTTCTCGGATCCCGGTCCCGTGGAACAGGTCCCACTGCGTTACGAATATGCCTACGGAGGAATGTCTGTTCTTGTTCCTGCCGATCCCGCCGTCTTCGATGCCGTGGAGGGGAAGCGAAAGGAAGAGGCGGCGGCTGCACACCAGGCAGCGGAGGAGGCCGCAGCCGAGGCCAGACAGGCGGAATATGACACGGAGAAAGACGAGGTGATGGAGGGATTCCTCGATGAGGGCGCCGATCCGGGCGGTTATTTCACACGTGGGGATTCCGAGCTGGGTGCGACCACGGACACGGAAGCGAGCGCATTGCGTTCGGGGGATGGAACCCAGGTCCTGACGGCGGAGATGGTCGCTGAGGCTCAAGCGGCGGTGGAAGCGGAGTTGGCACAGGCGGCCCCTGAGTCCGGGACGTCGGCGCCGAAGAGTGAACATGGCGAGGTCTTGAACGAATCGGTGTTGGAGTTGGGAGAGTCCCTGGCGGAGGAGGAGGGGCAGCGCTTGCGCACGGAATCAGAGACGGATGCTCGGTGGATTGATCGGCATACGGAAATCGGAGAGGAACTCCGGCAATCCAGGGGACCTCAGGTTCAGGAACGGAATCCGGAACTCCCCGCGGACTGGCCTGAGATGGCCTGTCCTACGAATCCGGTGGGACGCGGCTTCGCTCTCAGCGCCGACAAGCGGGTCATCGATGGGCTCCAGTTGCCGTTGATCGAGGAGGTGGGCGCCCCGTTGAGGCCGGAGGATGTGGTCTGTGACCCCATGGAACTGAATGGCTTCACACGCGGTCCCGCAGGTTTCGGCTGGGTGGGACGGTGCTGGGGGCCTCGAAGTGGATTTGCCGGCGTTCTTCCCGAGGACCGGGACGCCGCTCAGAAGGAGATGGATGAACGCATCGCGGAGCTCGATCCAGAGGACCCGGAAGAGCGGATGATGCTCGAGTCCCTTTTGAACTATGAACCTCCGGTATTCGATTCCCGCTTCCACAATGGCGCGCCCGCGTCCATGCAGATCAGCCACCTGAAAGGGAATGAGGAGGTGACGCTCACCAACATGACTCCTGACGGGACCCTCTTTTTTCGGATGCCCGGGGATCATCCGGTCGTCACGTTGGAGCGGGGGAGCGGGCCCGAGACGGTTCCCCTCCGGATCGACACGATGATGGTGCTCCCGGATGAGGGATTGGTTTCGCTGGTATGGCGGGGACATGTGCCCTATGCCGGTCCGGATGAGATCGCGGATTATCCTGTGCTCGAATTGCATGCTCGCCAGACGACGTGGTCGGAAGAACTCGATTCAGAATACGAGGCGATTCGTACGCGAAAGAACCGGGACGAAGGCACTGCCGTGTTGGATCTCGATGAGTTTCATGCCGAACGTGCTCGTCAGGCCGCCGAGGTCGCCGGGGTCGCCGGGGTCGCCGGGGTCGCCGGGGTCGCCGGGGTCGCCGAGGTCGCCGAGGCCGGGAATGCGGATGGGGAGACCCATCTGGACGAGCTGGTCGATGAAGAGGGGACCCATGTGCTGCATGCGGGCGGGGATGTGCGGGTGCATCGGGAAGAGGATTGGGTCGCCTCGGCCCATGCTCGGATGGACGAGGATCTGAGTGACGAGGAGAAGGCGAAGGCGCTCTCCGAGAGGGAGGCACTTCAGAAAAAGAAGGCCGCCGTCGCGGAGAAGCTCTCCGGGATTCAAGCTTCGGAAAAGAAGGACAAGAAGAAGGCCGCAGCTTCGAAGAAGGCGCTCGAAGAGAGCCTCAAGAAGAAGCATGGTCTGGACAAGGAATCGAAGAAGGCGGCAACAAAAGCGAAAGCGGCCGCTGGCAACGCAGCTGGAACGAAGAAGGCCGCTGCGGTGAAGAAAGCAGTCAAGAAGAAGACATCAATCAAGAAGAAGTGACGAGGAGACTCCGTGCCCGCACCCCAGGCAGCTGTCATGAAGTTGGCGGCAAAAAACAAGTTCATGTCTTTCGGCATCAAGCTTCCGCAGAAGTGGGCGCAGCCGATGGCGATGGCTGGAAAGCAGTATGTGGACGCGTTCACATTGAGTGAACACGTGTTTCCGGACACCGGCAACAAGCTCTTCATACCCGCGACGACGAACAAGTATCACGTCGAGACTGCCAAGAAGATGGGCAAGGACTATGCGAAGTTCATCGATGACATCTGCACGGCGATCTGCACGGGGTGGCAGCAGTGGATGGCTGCGTCGACGATCACGAAGGTGATCATCTCAGCGAATGTGGGGACCATCACTCCCGGAAGCATCGTGGGGCCGCCGCTGTTTCCCCTGGCCCTCGCTCCGGCTCCCAAGCACAAGCCTTTTCTCGCCAAGTATTCGACGGCGATCGCGACCGCAGTGGGGAACGCCTGGACCACCTGGTCCATGGGCTACATGGGAACGCTTCAATATCCCCCCACGTTCGCGACGTGTCCGTCCCCGGTGCATCCCCCCACTCCCAACATTCCGATGCCTGTGAAGATGGCGGGTTCGTCTCCGGGGGAGTCGATGCTCCAGGTGGCCGCGTTGAAGTCGTCCATGATCGGGCTGCTCGGGGATCCGAAGGCACCCCATCACAAGGAGCTCTTTGAGAGCGTCGCGACGGCATTCAAATCATCGTTTGACCAATGGGCGCTGTCGACCCAGGTTTCCAATGTTCTTGGGACCGGTCCCGTTCCCACGTTCTGTCCTCCCTGGGTTCCTGTGGGCCCCGTGCTGGGTGGGATGGGAAATGGTGTCCCCGGTTCCGTGTTCATGTGAGGAGTGACGAATGGACAAGCTGACAGTGGCAGTGGTGGGCGCGACCGGCGCCGTCGGAACTGAAATCCTTCGTGTGTTGGAGAGCCGCGACTTCCCGGTGGGGAAGTTGATTCCTCTGGCGAGTCCACGGTCCGTGGGACGAACCGTGACATTTCGTGGCGAGGAGGTGGCCGTACAGGCGTTGCAGGCCGACGCATTCGAGGGAGTGGACATCGCGCTGTTCAGCGCCGGCGCCTCCCGGAGCAGGGAGTTCGGGCCCGCTGCGAGGGCAGCAGGCGCGTTGATGGTCGACAATTCCTCGGCCTTCCGCATGGATCCGGATGTTCCCCTCGTGGTTCCAGAAGTGAATGGCACGCATCTGGGGCAGCATCAGGGACTGATCGCGAACCCCAATTGCGCGGCGATCATCCTCACGATGGCCGTGGCGCCGCTTCGGTCTCTTGGGGTGTTCAAGCGGTTGATTGTCTCCACATACCAATCCACGAGCGGGGCAGGAGCTCTGGGGATGGCAGAGCTTCTGGATCAGACCCGAGGCTATCTGGATGGCGACGAACCCGCTCCCGAGGTCTTTCAGTTTCCCATCGCGTTCAATCTCTTCTCCCACAACGCGGACGTGGAGGAGAACGGCTACAACGGCGAAGAGAACAAGGTGATGGAGGAGACGCGGAAGATCCTCGGCATGCCCGAGCTTCCCATCTCGGTCACCTGTGTGCGCGTTCCTGTGTTGAGAGCGCATTGCGAGTCCATCAATCTCGAATTGGATCGGGTCGTGGATCTCGACGAGGTCCGCCAGGCCTATGCAGATTTCCCGGGCGTCCAGGTCCTCGATGACCGGGAGAACAATCATTTCCCGATGCCGAGAGAGGTTGCGGGGACCGATGATGTTCGTGTGGGTCGGATCCGCCATGACTTCGGTCGACCGATGGCGCTGGACCTGTTCGTGAGCGGCGATCAGCTGCTCAAGGGCGCTGCGTTGAATGCGGTCCAGATCGCGGAACTCCTGGTCGCATCTTCCGCTCCTTCTTGAACTCCGGTTGAAGACGGGATTGCAGCGCCAGGATTCGTCGTGCAATGAGAGTTCGCCGCCGCGCGGTGCATTCCGCGAGGACGTTTCCCGCTGCATCGACAACGTCCCCTTCCTGCCCTCCTCTCCACGCGAACCACGCGAGCGATCCCCCGGATGTGATCTGAAGGGCTCTCCCTTGCTCCATCTGGTCGAGGGCACTCATGTCCCCACAGCGCGGTGTTGTCATCCTGCACGCACCCGCGGGCGTGAGAAGAAGAGTGGAGATCAAGAGGACTGTGGGTTGCATGGAGGACTCCTGGATTGTTCCAGGGGGAAAAGCAGCTTTCGTGCCAGACCGAGGATTCACTCAAGTGCTTGAAAACAGAGGTGTCTGTTGAGGAGATGCGGGACACAGGGGCTCGTCATGGGACTCAACGTCCGAATTCAGGACTCCTGGAACCGGGTCATCTGGCGTGTCATGAATGAGCGGAGCCGCTTGACCTCGGGTTCGCTCAATGCGTGCCGTTCGCGGCGCATGCGGGCTCGCCACGATTTCAGGGCGCTCTCGTCTTTCACAGACTGGGCCGCCTTCATCAGAGCGTCGTAGCGCGGACTGAAGCGGCCGATGAGAGCAAGGACGGCTGGATAGCTCATGCGGTGGATGGGAGAGGGGCCGAGCTTCTCGAGGGCTGCGCGATGAAATGCGGTGGGATATCCCTTGTGCCCTGCGAATCCATAGTCGGGGTACACCCGGTCGAGTTCGACCATGATCGCGTCTCGCGTGACCTTCGCCACGATCGAGGCGGCGGCGATGCTGGCTTCACAGGCGTCGCCTCCGACGATTCGGGTCTGTCCACAGCCGAGGTCTGGGATCCGATGACCGTCCACGAGAGCGTGCTCCGCCCTGGGAACCAGCTGGGCGACGGCGCGTCGCATGGCGGCGAGGCCCGCGTGGTGAATGTTGAGCGAGTCGATCTCCGGGGGCTCCACGATCGCCACTGCAATGTCGATCGCATGGGCTCTGATTTGGATCAGGGATCGCTCTCTCTGGCGTGTCGAGAGCTTCTTGGAGTCTTCCACGAGTCCGGTATCGAAGCCCTCCGGGAGAATCACCGCGGCCGCGACAACGGGTCCTGCAAGGGGGCCGATTCCCGCTTCATCGACTCCTGCGATGACGGAGAGGCCTCCTTCATGAAGCGCGTGCTCTCGTTGGCGAGAGGAGTCGATTCGCAGGAGGGCGCGTTTCTTCTGGGGTGATGGGGCCATGTTGGAACTGTTGCAGAATCGCGGGGAGGGGCGCAAGGGACAGGCAGGCTTGTGGCGAGGAGGGGGAACCCGTATACGTGGCCTACGATTGTCCATTTCAAGCCGGGTGGTGAGCCGAGAGAGGCCGACCGCCACAGGGAGTGAAGATGAAGATTCTTCTCGCGAGTGGAAACGTGGGGAAATTGCGGGAAATCGAGGCGCTCACCCAGGGCCTTCCCATCGATTGGTGCGGCCTCGCCGATTTTCCAGACCTGGTGCTTCCTTTGGAGGATGGCGAGACGTTTGTCGACAATGCGGTCCTGAAGGCGGCGGCAGCCGCGGCCCAATCGGGTCTACCGACTCTCGCGGACGATTCGGGGATTTGCGTGGATGCGCTGGAGGGAGCGCCGGGCATCCACTCGGCACGGTTCGCCGGGACCCATGGGGATGACGAGGGCAACAATGACCTCCTTCTCCGGCGACTCGAGGGCGTCCTCCCCGAGCGCCGTGGCGCTCATTTTCATTGCAGCATCGCTCTCGCCAGCCCTCTGGATCATCCTCTGATGCGGTTTCCAGCCCCCGAGGGGGTCCGATTGATCACCCGTCACGAGACGCTGAATGAGGGACATTACGCCTGGGTTGCGGAGGGGCAGGTCCACGGTCGGATCACACAGGAGCGAAGGGGGCTCGGGGGATTCGGATACGATTGCCTCTTCTTTCATCCGGAGTCGGACTGCACCTTCGGCGAAATCGCTGCGGCGACCAAGAATCAATGGAGTCATCGGGCGGTGGCCTTGAAGAAGGTGCGAACGCTTCTGGAGCGTGCGGCCTCTGTCGAGTGCGCCGAGTGACGCGCTAGTCCCGGGCTCTCGTCCGGCGATGGATGCGGCTGTCGTACGCGACGATTCCGTCGACGATTCCGATGGCCAGCTTCTCCTGGTAGGTCTCCAGGACGAGATTGGTTCCCTCGCGAGCATGCGTCAGAAATCCACATTCAATCACGACAGCGGGACAATGGGATTCCTTCAAGACGGCGAAAGGGGCCTGTTTGACGCCGCGATCATGGGCTTCCACCGATCGCACCATCTGACGTTGAATCGAGGCGGCAAGAGTCTCACTCAGCGCGTGCGCAGCTCCCAGTTGCATGTCGAGGAGAATGCGGTCGAGGTCTTTCTTTCGTGCGGTGTCGAGGTCGGGGTCGACCACCACGTCCCCGCTCTCTGTCGTCTGCTCCCGCTCGACGAGGGCGGCGATCTCGGTGGAAGCGGAGTCGGTGCTCAGGAAATAGGTCTCGACGCCATGTACGCTGGAGTGCGGCGAGGCGTTGATGTGAATCGAGAGGAAGACATCGGCCTGTTTCTCGTTGGAAAACCGTGTCCGGTCTCGGAGTCCGTGAAATTGATCGTCTTCACGGGTCAGGAGGACTTCGGCATCGGTGGTGGTTCGAAGTTGTTCCGCGATGCGGGTGGCGATGGAGAGCGTGACGAATTTTTCGTAGACCCCATGAAATCCCATGCAGCCCGTGTTGTCTCCGCCGTGACCGGGATCGATGACCACGCGTTGGACGTGCCGGAGCTTGACGCGTTCCGGTTCTGCGTGCGCTGTGACGGCCAGGAGAAGAAGCGAGATGATGAGGAGAAAACGTGTCATGTCGGGCCCGACGTTAGCGTAGTTGCGACGGGCTGTCACCACTCCGGGCAGATGCCTCTCATGCCTTCATTGACAGGGAATCGACCCCTTTGATACCACCGGAGCCGAACCGATTGGGAGGGAGCCATGCGTGAGGTCGTGATTCTGTCGAGTGCCCGGACTCCGATGGGGAGCTTTTCGGGAGCGTTGAAAGGCGTGCATGCAGCACGACTGGGTGCAGCCGCCATCGGCGGCGCATTGGAGCGTGCGGGCGTCCAGCCCGATCAGGTCGACGAGGTGATCATGGGAGCCGTCCTGACGGCGGGCATGGGTCAGGCTCCGGCT
>CAVOCR010000051.1:0-8567 GCA_963694245.1 Myxococcota bacterium | reverse complement strand
TGGAAAGGGCGATCTTGGCCTCTTCGGAGAGGGCTCCGTAGCTCATGTCACTGACGAAGAGGGGGATCTCGAATTGAAGGGGTTTCTTCGACTCCGGACCGAGGATGAAATCGGTTCCGACGGCGGCGGCATCCAGTTGGGGGCGCTTCGCCAGCTGCGCGGTGATCATCTGGATGTCATCCCATCGGGGGAGCTCGGTGAAGGGAACTCCCATGGCTCCGACGGGTCCGTGGTGGCCTGTTTTGCTGAGACCGTATTTGGCGAGGGTCTGGATGTCCTTGTTGAAGGGCTCCTCTTCGCTCCCATGGGGGTCCTGGTAGGTCCCCAGATATTCTTCACGATTGTAGGGTTGGGGATGCGTCACACGCCAGGCGGCGATCGCGTCCGCATCGACCCAGAGCTGACCGTCTTCGATCCAGGAGTCGAAGCGATCCAGGGATTCGTCGTTGTTGTATTCGCTGATCCCGGTCTTGTAGCGATAATCCCAGCCGTGTACGCCGCAGATCAGGTTGTCCCCGTCGATGCTTCCATCGGCCAGGAGAGCTCCCCGGTGGTGGCAGCGTCCGTAGAGAACAGCCGCTTCATCATCCCATCGGACAATGACGAGATCGACGCCCTCCACCAGCGCATACTGGGGTGTGAGGGGTTCCAGTGTTTTCCAGTCCGCGATGGCTTGTTTGCGCATCTTCCCCTCCCTGCTCAGCTGAGTGTTGCCAGTGTGCTTCCGACCACGGGGAGTATTCCACGAAGGTCGTTCATTGTTGCATCAAAAAGCTCGGGAGTGAGCGATTGATCTCCGTCACTCAACGCTTCGTTGGGCTTGGGATGCACCTCGATGATCAGTCCATCACATCCTACCGCTGCGGCAGCGAGCGAGAGCTTTGGCACATGGGCCCGGATTCCAATTCCGTGGCTCGGATCGACAATGACCGGTAGATGAGAGAGTTCACGCATCACAGCCACAGCGCCCAGATCCAGGGTGTTGCGCGTGAGGGTCTCGAAGGTTCGGATTCCCCGCTCGCAGAGCATCACCCGCTGATTGCCTGCTGAGAAGATGTACTCCGCCGCCATCAGGACTTCTTTGATGGTGGCGCTCATTCCACGTTTGAGAAGGACCGCACGGTCGGTTTTCCCGACGGCTTCGAGGAGGGAATAGTTCTGCATGTTGCGGGCGCCGATCTGGAGGACGTCCGCATAGTCCGCGACCATCGGGAGCGTGTCGGTATCCTTCACTTCCGTGACGATTTGCAGCCCCGTTTCCTCACGCGCCTCTGCGAGCAGCTTCAGTCCCTCTTCCTTCAGTCCCTGAAAGACATAGGGGCTCGTTCGGGGTTTGAAGGCGCCCCCTCGGAGCATCGTGGCGCCGGAGGCTGCCACGGATCGGGCCACGGACAGGATCTGCTCGCGACTTTCGACCGAGCACGGTCCTGCGATCACGTGAAATTGACCGCCCCCGACTTTGAGATCCCCAATCTTGACGATGGTGCTTTCCGCCTGCATCTCGCGGCTGACCAGCTTGTAGGGCTGGGAGACCGGGATCAGGCGGGCGATTCCGGCCAATGAGCCGAAGCGTTCTGTGGGGAGAGGGCCCTGGTTTCCCGTGATGCCAATGGCGGTACGGTTCTGACCGGGCATCGAGTGCCCTTTACAGCCCAGTTCTTCAATCCGTTCAAGAACGGCGGTGATCTGGGCCGCAGAGGCGGCGGGTTTCATGACGATTAGCATCGTTCGCTCCGGGAATGTCCAAGCATGGATCGGCGCCTAGTGTACCGGCAATGAAGAAGGGCACAACCTGCCCGGTACCATTGAATGGTCGCCGCGGTCGTGTTACCGCTATTGCCGATGAATCAAGAGACTCCCAGCGGTGGCCGATCCCTGGATTGGCAACGTGCATTTTTGATGAGTGCGTTCATGGTCATGACCGCGTTCATTGCGTGGCATGTGGGGGGCGCCGCGTTGGAGCGCAGCCCAGAGAACCGATTGCAGTCGATGGCTCCTCGGGTGGGGGCTTCGGTGCTCAATGTCCCCTGGGATCCCGCAGTTCATGACCGGGATTTGATTCGGGCGGATGGGAATCCCCGTCCTTTCCGCATTGTGGACCTGGGGGATCGAACGCTCTTCGTGAATTTCTGGGCGACCTGGTGTGAGCCCTGTATCCGCGAGTTGCCTTCGATGTTGGCCCTTGCCCGTTCTCTTCCCCCGGATCGTTTTGCCATGGTCTCCATCAGCTATGATGAGAACTGGCAGACAGTGGAGTCTTTCTTCCGCAAGCATCTGGGCAGGGTTCCGCCGGAGCTCAACGTGGTCCTTGATCCCAACCTCGAGATCGATCCGCTCAAGAAGCGCTATGGCACCGAGAAACTGCCCGAGACCTACATCGTTCAGGATGGAATGATTCGCCACAAATTCGTCAACGCACATGATTGGGAAGATCGTGCGAAGCGGGAGTATTTCCACCTTCTCCTCAGCAGCGCGGGTCGCTGATGGGGGGTGAGGTGTCTTCGCCGTCGTCGGGGAATGGGGGCGCGCTGGGCATGGCCTTCGCGTTTCTGCTCATCGCCGTCGTTGCGATGGGGGTTCATTTTCCCGGAGAGACGACCGACTTCCGCTTGCCTTCCCCCGCCTGGCCTCCTGGGGCCGAGGCTCTCGCTGCCCAGAACTCCGCGGATCAGCGGCTTCTCCGCGACTTCCCAGAAGATGCCGATGAGGCGGCGTTTGTAGAGGCTCTGGAGCGATTCCACCGAGAAGAGGTGCGCTTGAAAGGCCTGACGGCGGACGCCGTGCTCCGGCAAAAGCTCACGGAGTTGGAGTTGGCTGCCCGCCGCATCACGGGGACGCGAGGCCCTGGGGGATATCGCGCCGCCCTTGTCCGTCTCGCGGAGCGCTTCCAGCGAGCTGTCGCCGGGGTGCGTGTCGCATTGGCCGATGAGTCCGTTCGGATTCTGGATGGGGGCTCTGGCGCGGAGATTCCCGCCGTTGCCGAGTTCCAGAAGCTCGCCGGAACCATGCTGGTGGACTCGTTGAGGACGGGCCTCCTGGCCGCCGATGGGCGGGTCGAGCCCGGGGCCATGGACGTGCTCCGATTCTTGTACCTGCATCGTTTGTCTGGAGTGGTTCGGGAGATCATGCCGCGCGACCGATTGCTCACTCCCTTTGAGGTGGTCACGGTGTTGAAATGGAAGGTGGAAGGGCACCCGGGGTTGTCCTGGAAGGAGCGGAAGGAACTGGTCCCTGAGATTCAAGCATTGGACCCAGCGTGGCCTCGTGAAAAAGTTCTGGGAATGGTCTGCATCCGCCTGGGGTTGTTCGCTCAGGCGATCCCGCATTTCGATCGGGCATTGCTCGCCAGACCGGATGAGGTGGGGCTCCGCCGTCTTCAGGAGTTGGCTGAGAGAGCGATGGAACGAAGTGCTGAATCCCGTCCGTGACGTTGTGAAGTGCGGGTCGAAAGGTTGACATGCGGGACGGTCCGATGATACCCAACCCGCTCTCCGCTCGCGTGCACACATGAGTGGAACGAATTTTGTTTCGAGAGAAGAACGAATGAATCCCCGGTGTACGGGAGAAAAGGTGGAAAAGATGAAAAGCCTGTTCCAGACAACTCTGGGAATTGCAGCGCTGGCTGTGATTGCCCTTGCGGGTTGCCAGCCCAAGGATGGCGGCGATGCCGCGGCTCCGGCTGAAAAAGAGGTCGTGGCGGAGGCTCCGAAGACCCTGAAGGGGTTGGAGGGAGTGCCTTCGAAGGGAGCTGTAGATCCCAAGGTCGTCATTTTCGAGTCGAGTGACTTTCAATGACCCTTCTGCTCACGGGTCGGTCCGACCCTGAAGCAGATCGTGGAGACGTACCCCAACGACGTCGCCATTTATTTCATGCAGAACCCGCTGGGTTTTCACAAGCAGGCGATGCCCGCAGCCAAGGCCACCCTGGCCGCGCACCGGCAGGGCAAGTTCTGGGAGATGCATGACAAGTGTTTCGCCAACTCCAAGGCGTTGACTCCCGCGAACTTCACCACCTGGGCGACTGAGATCGGCCTGGATCTGGCGAAGTTCAAGACGGACATGGCGGACAAGGCGATGGAGAAGGAGATTCTCCGGCAGCAGGCGGCCATGGTCGCTCTCGGTGCCCGTGGAACCCCCGGCTTCTTCGTGAACGGAGAGCAGGTCAAGGGAGCCCAGCCCTTCCCGCAGTTCAAGAAGGTGATCGACAAGCAGATTGCTGCCGTGGATGCGGAAATCGCCAAGGGCTTGAGCCGCATGGATGCGATGGTTGCCAACTCCAGGGCGTCGCATGCCGCGGGTGACAATTTCGTGAAGTGGGCGCTTCATGGGGAGCAGGCTCCGAAGGCGGCTCCGCCGAAGAGCAAGCAGCGGCCGATCGCGGACAAGACGGTCTGGAAGGCGGTCGTGAGCGACGAGGACGCGTTCAAGGGCGGCAAGGACGCCTACGTGACCATGGTCGAGTTCAGCGAATTCCAGTGTCCCTTCTGCGCGAAGATCAATCCTTCGGTGAAGCAGATCATGGACACTTACGGCGAGGATGTGAAGGTTGTCTTCAAGCACAACCCGCTTCCCTTCCACAAGGACGCGCCTCTCGCTGCGGAGGCCTCCATGGCTGCGCAGGCTCAGGGCAAGTTCTGGGAATACCACGACGTGCTCTTCGCCAACATGAAGGCGCTCAAGCGGGAGAACCTCGAGGCCTACGCCGAGCAGCTCAACCTGGACATGAGCAAGTTCAAGGCGGCCCTCGACAACGGGACCTACAAGTCCCGGCTCAAGGCGGACATGGATGCTGCGCAGAAAGTGCAGGCTCGTGGCACACCGAACTCCTTCATCAATGGTCGTCAGGTCAGCGGCGCTCGCCCGTTCGCGGACTTCAAGAAGATCATCGACGAGGAGCTCGCGAAGGCGAAGAAGATGGAAGAGCGTGGGATCGCGAAGGCGGACATCTACGCGAACATCATCAAGAGTGGAAAGGAGTTCAAGCCTCTCGCGGACAAGGTTTCGCCGATGAGTCACAACGACGCCACCATCTACGGAAAGCCGGACGCGAAGATCAAGATCTACGAGTTCAGTGACTTCCAATGACCTTACTGCTCAAGGGTCGGTCCGGCCCTCAAGCAGCTGAAAGAGATGTACGGCGACGATCTCGCGATCGTGTTCAAGCATTTCCCGCTCTCCTTCCACAAGCAGGCCATGCCTGCTGCCAAGGCGTCGCTCGCAGCGAGCGACCAGGGCAAGTTCTGGGAGTATCATGACCTGATCTTCAAGAACCAGAAGGCGCTCAAGGCGGCTACCGATGAGACCTTCATCGGATTCGCGAAGGAGCTCGGGATGGATGTCGAGAAGTTCAAGACGTCTTTCAAGGATCCCAAATGGGATGCGGAAGTGCGCAAGGACATGGGCGAAGCCCGTGTCGCAGGTGTGCGCGGAACTCCGAGCCTTTACATCAACGGACGGAAGTATGAGGGCAACATGAGCCCCATGGGCTTCAAGTCCGTCATCGACAAGGAGATCCTCGGCAAGTAATTGTCTGGATCGCTGGTTTGAGAAGACGCCCATCCGCTTTGCGGGTGGGCGTTTTTTATTGTCCTCGGGTCGTTCCAGGGGCGTCTGGTCGTCCTCACACCCTGCGATGTTGTGTGGCATTCACCGGGTCGGTAGGATGACGGGGTGTTCATTGCCGATCCGGGTTTCTGACGGAATGTCTGAATTCAGGTGAATAATGTCGAGCGCCTCCGCGTCCAAATCAGGGAAGACGGAACCGAAAGGGACGGAGTCCCGCTCGGATGCGGTGCTGATCACTGCGGTTCGAGCAGGGGACATGCGGGCGTTTCGGGAACTCGTCGAGCGATATCAGCGCCGGGTCTACGCAGTGGCCATGCGCTATTGCAGGAATGGCGATGATGCGATGGATCGAACGCAGGAGGCTTTTGTGAAGGCCTATCAGAATCTGGACCGATTCCAGGGAACCAGCGGCTTGTATACCTGGCTGTATCGGATCACGACGAATGTCTGTCTGGATTTTCTGCGTCGGGAGAAGCGGCATTCGGGACACGCAGATTATGATGACCAGCGCGATCAGATCTCGGGGGAAGCCTCCATGCCGACCATGGGATCGGGGCCTGGGGCAGCGCCGGACAGAGCTTATGAGAACCTCGAACTCGGGGAGAAGATGAAGGGCGCATTGGAGACCTTGAGTCCCGCACATCGCTCGATTCTAATCCTGCGTGAGGTGGACGGGTTGAGCTACGATGAAATTGCCGAGGAACTCGACATCCCGCGAGGGACGGTCATGAGTCGACTGCACCACGCACGCGGCAAGATGAAGGAAGTCCTTTCGGGCTATCTGGAGGAGTAGAGATGATGCGATGTGAGGAAGTCCAGGAGAAGCTGGAGGCATACTTCGACGGCGAGTTGGGGCCCTCCGAGCACGCAGCGATCGAGGAGGCCCTCCCCGGTTGTCCGGAGTGCCAGGAGCGCTTGAGCGCCCTCACCTCCATTCGGACCGAGATGCGCGCCTCCCTGGAGGACAACCTCGCAGAGGTCCGTTTTGACGGTCTCTGGGAGGGGATTGTGTCCGACATCCGAAAGGAGGAGGGCGTGCAGGTCTTTTCCGAGCCTTCCCCGGGAATCTGGGAACGTTTCGTGGGCGGCTTCGGATGGCGTAGTCTAGTCCCCCTGGGAGCGGCAGCGCTTGCGCTCGTGATCGCTTTTTCGGGAGAGTGGGGCGAGATGGATGGAGAGTCGCCCTTTCCGATGCCGCAGAACAATGTCGCTTTTGTGAGCGCTGTTCAGTTTGAAAAGGGGACGGTCTTCATTGATCAGGACCCGAATGATGCCACGGCCGCGCTCATCGTGTGGCATACCACGGATGAATCCTAGCCCATGAGGGCTGGGAAGGAGGTTCGGATGTTGACACGAATCACGACTGCTTTCGCTTTGGCAGTGCTCCTGGGGGCAGGGTCTCCGGGTCTCGCCACAGCAGCACCCGCAGAGGCAGGGGTGGAGGTGCTGATCATCCATGCGACGCAGGGGGAGTCAGAGATGATTCACGGTCGTTTGAAGTCGATGGAGAAGACCTTCAAGCGCTTTCCGATGTTCAATCAGTTTGACCTCCTTGCGAAGCACGACGCGACCCTTCAATTGAAGCAGCCGCAGATGATTCCGATGCCCAATGGAAAGGAATTGCGCCTGATCTACCGGGGCATGGACAAGACGGGAACCTTTGTGAAGCTGCGTTTTGAGTTCGCGGACATGCACATGAACATCCGCGTGAAGGATGGAGGCCTCTTTTTTCATGCCGGCTCCAATCACAAGAATGGGCGTCTTCTCATCGCGATTCGTCCCTCTTTGACGTCCGGAACCCCCTGAGGCAGTTCTTCGTGGCAAGAATTCAATCCTCCCTGCTTGTGACTGTATTGGCATGTGGAATGCTGTACGCGCCGCACGCGAGGACGGCCGAGGTGCCACTCTTTACGGATGTCACGGAAGAAAGTGGAATCCTGTTCTCCGTTGCGCAGACGCCGCCCGTCACAGGAGCGGGGATCTCCGTGTTGGATCTGGACGGGGATGGGGCGCTGGATCTGATTCTCTCCGGCGGATTGGACCAGCCGATGGCCGCCTATCGCAATCTTGGCAATCTGCAGTTCGCCGCGCTGGTGCCCGGGCACATGGGTCTGGACCTGGGCGTTGGAGACATTCGCGGAGTGATGGCGGCGGATTATGACAATGATGGAGACACCGATCTCTTCGTCGCGAACTGGGCCCCTGATCAGCCGTGTCGTCTCCTCAACAACGACGGAGGCATCTTCACGGATGTTTCGGAGAGCTCCGGAATCCTCGTAATGGGTGATGCGACCGGCGGAGCCTGGGGCGACTTCGACAATGATGGGTGGTTGGATCTCCATGTGGCCCGTTATTGGGGAAGTCTGAATCGGCTCTTCCGGAACAATCAGGATGGAACCTTCACGGACGTGACGGATGTCAGCGGCTTGTCCGTCCCCATCTTGAACCCGGAGGGCGGCGTGTATCCGGGAAGTCAGACCTTTCAGACCGCGTGGATGGACGTGGATCGGGATGGGGACGTTGATCTCCTGGAGAGCAATGACCGCTGCTACAACGGATACGCACGCAATCTGCTGTGGTTGAACCAGGGGGACGGGACCTTCGTTGAAGATGCAGCCGCCTTTGGATTGGACCTGTGCTTTGATGCGATGGGGCTCGGGATCGCGGATGCGGATCGCGATGGTTTCCAGGACCTCTACATGACGAATGTTCCGGATGGTCATTTCTTCCTGCGGGGAGGGTGCGACGGGTGGACGGATGTCTCGGCTGCGACCGGAACCCAGGCATTTCAATGGGGATGGGGAGTTCTCTTCGAGGACTTCAACCACGACACCTTTCCCGATCTCTACGTGGCTCACGCCGGATACATCAGTTTCGACACGCCCAATGCCCTCTACATCAATGAAGGGAACTGGAACTTCACCGAGACTGGAATGCTCTCGGATGCCTGGGGTGGAAATCACGATACCGGGGTGGTGGTCCAGGCAGATTTCGACGGGGAT
>CAVOCR010000050.1:0-8643 GCA_963694245.1 Myxococcota bacterium | reverse complement strand
GAGTCAGAACAACCTGCGCGGTGGGGGGCGTGTAGTTCAACACCACCTCTCCGTACTGGTTCTTCATTCGGCGCTGTTCTGCTCGGAACTTAGCCTCCTCGTCCAGCCTCCGTTGCTCTTTTTCCTTCGCGATGTCTCCCGTGACGAAGGCCCCGATGTCGTTGCTCAACTTGTCGTTGCTCGCGACGAAGGCGATGGCACCCACGAGGAGAAGGACGGCCACTCCGAGTCCAATGCTCCCCAGTTTGCTCTCAGAACTCGTGGAGGCGAAGTCGTCTTCCAGGACGATGTCGTCGGGGTCGATGTCGCTGTCGCTCCCCATCAGGAGTCCTCCGGCGATGTTCGTGTCCATCGCGGGAGCAGGCTGGGTTGACGCGGGCTCTGCTGCAGGGGGCTCGGGGCTCGCTGCTTCTTCTGCTGGGGCCTCTTCCGATGCTTCTGCCTCGGTCGCTTCTGCTTCCGGGGGGGCCTCGCTGGGTACTTCCGGAGGAGCTGCTTTCGCCGCGCCGCCACCAGGCATCAGAAAATCGGGCAATCCGCCACCGGTCTCGTCCTTCTTGTCGCTCATGAGCCGTCCTTTACGTGAGTCGCCCAGCGGGGCGGAAAAGCCGACGAATGGTATCTTGACGATACGAGACCGTCAACTCGGGTTTTGGACCGTTGTCACCGACGTCATTCGACGTGCCAAAGGCCACTTGGAAGTTTGACACCTGGGCCCGTGGAGCGTAGGATCCGACACGAATCCAGACAGGGAATCATCAAGCAAAACACAAGGTTGTGAGCATGTCCGAGTCGTCCAACGACAAGCCCCCCATCCCGCCCGCCGCTTCCGATGAGGTCGTTCGTTCGTCCGGCGCAAGCGGAGAGTCCTATTCGCCGCTTCTCAAGAATCTCCTGGAGGAGACCTTGAAAGATGCCGAGCGCGAGAAAGAGGATCTCCAGGCGCGTCTTCGGGAACGTGACGAGTCTGCACGGGAAGAGCGTGAGGCGGATGCACGGAAACGTCGGGAGGAACTCCAGAATCGCGTTCAGGCGGAGCAGAAGCGACGGGAGACTCTCATCCGCGAACGGGAACAGGATGGAAGCGAGGCCCCTGCGGAGGCGACTCCGGTCGCGGTTCAGGAAAGCTCCGGAAGTTCAGCAGGGGTGGCGGGGATCGTGATCCTGCTCCTCGTCAGCGCCGGGCTCGGGTATCTCGTGCACCGGACGATGGGGGAACGCGATGGGTTCATGGCCGAGAGAGATGCGCTCTCGGCGAGTGTCACGGCGCTCCATGGGGAGGCGTCCCGCCTCACACCCGATGTGAAGGGCGGGAGCAGTCCATCACTCGAAGCCCTGGAGAACATCGGGGTTCGCTTGAAGTCGTTGAGCGGGGGGATGGAGGCCGCGGTTTCGGAGGGCGCTCGAGTCCGTCGGGAGTCTGCGGAGAGGGCCTCGGAGATTGAGAAGCTTCAGGCGGAAGTCGCGCTCATCAAGGCAGCACTCCAGGCGTCGGAAGAGGCGCTGGTGGCGAAGCCCGGGAACCGGCCCCGGAGAGGGCCCCGCAAGCCCGCAAAGGCTTCCGGTGCCAAGAAGGTGAAGGTCGGCGGCGGAGACATCTTCGGATCCGACACGCGCTAGGGCTCAGCTCACATCCAATCCAAGAAATCGGGCGACGATGGTCTTCACGCCAACGGGGAAGTTCACGGTCACGCGTGCGCTGGGACCGTCTCCACTGATCGAGTGGATGATGCCGCGGCCAAACTTCGCGTGGCGGACAGGTGTGCCCGGGCCGGGGGGCGCGCCGTCGATGTCCTGGGCATAGCTCGTGTCGACGAAGGAATCGCCTTCATCCGGGACGAATGTGGGCTCCTCCGGGGGCGTGTTGAACGAGGCCCCGGGTCTCCCCGTGAATCCATCGCGTCGCACGGATTCGAGGCGGGCTGCCATGGGATCGTCCGTGACCACGCATTCTCGCGGAAGGTCTCTGAGGAAGCGGGAAGGGGGGTTCTCCACGAGCCCCCCGTGGCGCCTGCGCATGCGAGCCCGGGTCATCGCGAGGTGGTGGCGGGCGCGGGTCATCGCGACGTAGGTGAGACGACGCTCTTCCGCGAGTTCCGCTTCCGAGTCTCCCGAATTGTGGTGCGGGAGGATTCCGTCTTCGGTCCCCGCGAGGAACACCACATCATATTCCAGTCCCTTCGCGGCGTGCACCGTCATGAGGGAGAGGGTGTCCGCGTTCTCGTCGAGCTCATCCGTGTCGCTGACCAGTGCGACCTGGTCGAGAAAGTCGGCGAGCGCGTGTCCTTCCGTGCGGCTCCGCATGTCGAGGAACTCCTCCACCGAGGCGAGGAATTCATGGAGGTTGTCGAGACGCGCTTCGGATTCGACCGTCCCCTGACTCTTCAGCATGGTCCAGTAGCCGCTGCGCTCCAGTACACGCTGTGCGGTCGTCGCCGCGTCTTCGGTGGTCGCGATCTCGTGGAGCTCCGCGAACATCTCGACGAAGGGCCGGAGCTTCTTCTGCTGGGCCTTCGTGCCTCCTTCGGCCAGTTCCTGAACCGCTTCGAAGGGGGTGATGTCCTGTTTCGCCGCATGCACCAGCACCCGATCAATCGTCGTGGTTCCAATGCCTCGAGTGGGGGTGTTGATGATGCGCATCAGGCTGACTTGATCGGCGGGGTTCACGAGCAGCTTGAGATAGGCGAGGAGATCCTTCACCTCCGCCCGGTCGTAGAATTTCAAGCCGCCATACACCCGATAGGGCACTCGGTGCTGGCGGAGGGCATCTTCCAGCACACGGCTCAGGCTGTTCGTCCGATAGAAGATGGCCATGTCGCGGAGACGATGAGTTCGATGGTGGCGCTCGATCTGGCGGCAGATCCAGGCGGCTTCGGTGCGTTCGTTGGTCGCGACATGGAGGGTGATCCGACTGCCCGGCTCCCGCTCGGTCCACAGCGTCTTTTCATGTCGGTGGGGGTTCATCGAGATGAGGGAACTCGCCGCCTTCAGGATGTTCGCAGAGCTCCGGTAGTTCTGGTCGAGCACCACCACCTGGGTGTTCGGAAAGCGCTCCGGGAACTGGAGAATGTTCTCCACGCGTGCGCCTCGCCATCGGTAGATCGACTGGTCGTCGTCCCCGACCACGCAGATCGCGCCGCGCCCTCCGTCGAGCGCTTTCAGGAAGCGGTACTGGACGTGATTCGTGTCCTGGAACTCATCCACGAGGATGGCCTTCCAGCGCCCCCGGTATTCTTCGAGAACGTCTGGATACTCCTCGAAGATGCGATGAACTTTCAGGAGCAGACCTCCGAAGTCGACTGCGTTCGATTGTTGCAGGCGCTGGTCATATTCCGCGTACAGGTCGGCAGCGAGGCGCTCGAAATGATCATCCCGAGGGACGTCGGGGTGATCCGGGGTGCGTCCTTCGTTCTTCTGCTGGTCGATGAAGGAGGCGATGCGCCGAGGATGGATGGCCTTGTCGCTGATTTTCCGCTCTTTCAGGAGACGGGACAGGAGGGCTTTCTGATCGGTCGTGTCGTAGATCACGAAGCCGCTCTTGAGGCCCGCGAGAGGCGCGTGCTGGCGGAGGATCCGAAGACATGTGGCGTGAAAGGTGCCGACGTGGACGTCTGCGGCGGTCGCGTCCCCCAGAAGGGATACGACGCGCCCCCGCATCTCCTGCGCGGCCTTGTTCGTGAACGTGACCGCGAGGATGTTCCAGGGGCGGATGCCCACCCGCTCGATCAGCCAGGCGATTCGATGGGTGATCGCGCGGGTCTTTCCGCTGCCTGCGCCGGCGAGGATCAAGACGGGACCGCCGCTGGCGATGACGGCTTGTCGCTGGCCTTCATTCAGCCCTTCGAGGAGGGGATCAAGGGCGGGTTCAACGGGGATCTGGTCGGGCATTGCTGCTCATCATAGGCGCGGGATCCCGGGCGTACAAGGCCCGAAGGGAGGTGAATTGCGGAGGGCGCATGAGGACTTGTGCTAGCCTCTGTTCATACGCTTGTAGTCAAGGAGAACGCTCCTCATGTTCGAACAGTTCCATGCATTCGCTCAGGCCGCCGGGGGAGTCGCCGAATCCGCGTCCGGGGGCGGAGGGGGCGCTCCACAGCCGCCTTCGGGCGGCAGTCGTTTCTTCTGATCCTCGTCGTGATCGCCATCGGCGGATTCCTGGTGTTTCGCGCACGGAAGAGCTCCGGCGGGGGCGCTCCGACGGCGGTCGACGACAGCATCGATGTCTGAGGTGTGGATGAAACGCAGTGAGGGAGTGAAGAGGAGGCAGAGATGATACGGATCATCATCGGCATCGTCGTGATCGCCATCGGCGGATTCCTGGTGTTTCGCGCACGGAAGAGCTCCGGCGGGGGCGCTCCGACGGCGGTCGACGACAGCATCGATGTCTGAGGTGTGGATGAAACGCGGTGAGGGAGTGAACAGGAGGCAGAGATGATGGCCATTGTGGAATTGATTGTGATCGTCGTGATCGGTCTCGTTGTGTTCCTGGTGTTTCGCACGCGGAAGGGCTCCGGCGGGGGCGCTCCGACGGCAGGTGACGAGAACATCGATGTCTGAGGGGCCGGTGAGACGCGTTGGGCTCTCTCACTCCACAGTGACGGATTTGGCGAGATTGCGCGGCTGGTCCACGTCCGTTCCCTTGAGATCGGCGACGTGGTAGGCGAAGAGCTGCATCGGGAGCGAGGTCAGGAGCGGCAGGAAAATCTCGGAGACGGCGGGCACCGTGATGAGGTGGTCGACGTGCTCGGAGATCTCCTCGTCTCCCACGGTGCCGACCGCGATGACCGCGCCTGAGCGTGAGCGGATCTCCGCGACGTTGTTCAACACCTTCTCAAAATGCCGGTCCCGCGGCACGAGGAACATCGAGGGCACGTTCTCGTCGATGAGCGCGATCGGTCCGTGCTTCATCTCGCCGGCCGCGTATCCCTCCGCGTGAATATAGCTGATCTCCTTCAGCTTCAACGCCCCCTCGAGCGCGATCGGGAACTGAATTCCGCGCCCCAGAAAGAGCATGCTGGTCGCGTGCATCCAGGTGCGGGCGAGCTCCTGGTACACGGAGGTGTCCTGGAGGTGCGCCTCCATGTGATGGGGGATCTCCATGAGCTCCTGAATCAACTCACCCGCCGCCTTGGCGTCGAGCTTTCCCCGTTCGATGCCGAGATGGATGGCGAGGAGATAGAGGGCCGTCAGCTGGGTCGTGAACGCCTTGGTCGACGCGACGCCGATCTCCGGACCCGCGTGGGTGTAGAGCACGTAGTCGCTCTCCCGAGCGATGGACGAGCCCACGACGTTGCAGATGCTGAGCACCTTCGCGCCGCGCTCCCGCGCCAGTCGCAGCGCTGCCAGGGTGTCGGCGGTCTCCCCGGACTGACTGATGGCGATCACCAGCGTGTCGTCATCGATGATGGGATTGCGGTAGCGGAACTCGCTCGCGAGATCGACCTCCACCGGCACCCGCGCCAATTCCTCGATCGCGTATTCGCCGACCAGCCCCGCGTGCCAGCTGGTCCCGCAGGCGATGACGAGCACCCGGTTGATCTGCTCGGCGAAGTCATGCGGGATGTCGGCCTGGTCCAAAAAGACTCGCGCCTGCTCCGTCGAGACGCGCCCGCGGATGGTGTCGACGACCGCACGGGGCTGCTCGTGGATCTCCTTGAGCATGAAGTGCTTGTACCCCCCCTTCTCCGCCATCGCGGGCGTCCAGTTGACCCGGGTGGTCTCGAAGGGGGCGGGGGCGCCGTCCGTGATGGTGACGACGTCCACGCCGTCTGCGCGGACCTCGGCCATCTCGCCCTCGTTCAGGAAGATGACGTCTCGTGTATGACTCAGAATCGCGGGGATGTCGCTCGCGATGAACGCCTCGCCCTCGCCGAGCCCCAGTACGAGGGGCGAAGAGTTCTTCGCGGCGATGAGGCGGTCCGGGTTCGCCCGGTCGAGCACGGCGATGGCGTAGGCGCCCCGGATCTGGCCCAGGACCTGGCGCACGGCCTCGAGGAGCGACGTCTCGGGCGTGTTGGCGCGGGCCTCTTCGATGAGGTGGCTGAAAATCTCCGTGTCCGTTTCGCTGGCGAACACCCGTCCGCGGGCTTCGAGGTCCCGCTTGAGCTGGAGGTGATTCTCGATGATGCCGTTGTGCACGACGACGATGTCGCCGGAGCGGTGAGGGTGCGCGTTCTCCTCCGAGGGGCGCCCATGCGTCGCCCAGCGGGTGTGACCGATGCCGACCTTCCCCGCCAATGGAGCCTCACGCAGCTCGTTCTCCAGGTGGATGAGCTTGCCCACGGCGCGGCTCACGTGGATGTCGTTGTCGGCTCCAAGCACGGCGATTCCAGCGGAGTCGTAGCCGCGGTATTCGAGCCGTCGGAGTCCGTCAATCAAGATAGGAGGGGCGTCTGCACCCCCGATGTAGCCGATGATTCCGCACATGGCCTGTTCTGCTCCCGGGCTCAGTCGCTCTCGTTGTCTCGCTCGGCCTTTTTCTTCGCCACCCACCCCTCTATGTTGCGCTGGGGGGTCCGACTGATCACCAGGGCGCCCGCGGGCACGTCCTCGGTGACAGTGGAACCGGCGCCCACATACGCATGGTCTCCGAGTGAGACGGGGGCGACGAGCTGGGTGTCGCTGCCGATGAACACGCCTTCTCCGAGGGTCGTCTTGAACTTGTTCACGCCATCGTAGTTGCAGGTGATCGTCCCTGCGCCGATGTTGGAACCCGCTCCGATTTCACAATCTCCGAGGTAGCTCAGATGACTCGCCTTCGTCCCCTTGTGGAGGTGCGCCTTCTTGGTCTCGACGAAGTTCCCGACTTTGCAGTTCGCATCCAGAAGGGTGCCGGGGCGAAGATGCGCGAAGGGACCCACCTGGGCGTTCTCTCCGACTTTCGAATCAAGAAGGACGCAATAGGGTTTCACGTGGACGTTGTCGCCCAGCGTGGTTCCCTCCAGCACGCAGCCCTCGTCGATTCGACAATGGCTCCCAATCTCACACCCGGGTCCAATGCGCACGCCGCGCCCCAGGAGGGTGTCCTGGCCCATGAGGACATCCGTCGAGACGGTCGTCGTGTCCGGAGCCGTGAAGCTCACGCCTTTTCGCATCCACTGCTCGTTGGTCCGCGCCCGCATGGCGTGTTCGACCTCCGCCAGCTGGACCCGGTCGTTGATGCCCCACATCTCCAGGCCTTCGGGGATGTCGAGACTCCCGACTTCTCCCTGAGCTGCAGCCATCGCGACGATGTCGGTGAGATAGACTTCGCCCTGGGCGTTGTCCGTTCCCACATGGGCGAGGGAGGAGAAGAGGAATTCCGCGTCCGCGAGGTACATGCCGACATTGATCTCGCGGATTGTCTGTTCTTCTTCCGTGGCATCCCGGTGTTCAACGATGTTCACGGGGGTCCCCGAAGCACCGCGTACGATCCGTCCATACCCCGTGGGGTCGCTCAGAGCGGTGGTCGCCAGGGCCAGCGGAGACGAGACCCCTTCCTGGATGCGCTGAAGAGCGCGCAGGGTCTCCGTTTGGATTCCGGGTACATCGCCGCTCAAGATGAGGACGCGTCGGGCGTCTCCCACGGCTTCCCGAGCACATTGGACCGCGTGCCCGGTCCCATTCTGCTCCGCTTGCAGTGCAAAGAGGATGTTCGAGCCTGCGAAATGACTTCGGATGGTGTCTTTGACAGCCTCGGCCTGGTGCCCCACGACCACGACCACGCGCTCAGATCCGGCCGCCAGGGCCGTCGCGACGCTGTGAACGATCAGGGGGACGCCGAGGATGGGGTGGAGGACCTTGGCCAGATCGCTGCGCATGCGCGTGCCCTGGCCCGCGGCGAGCAATACGGTGGCGATGTCGACACCTTCGGCCATGACGGTTCCTTCGTTTCCCATGGGTTTCAAGGGGGTGGATGCGCTCATCCTGCCCCTCTGGGTGCATCGTGTCAAACGTGGAAAGCGGGAGCACGCTGCCTTTCGGGGGCATCCTTCGCCCTCCTGAGCGTGTCGCGAAGGCCTCTTCGGGGGAGAGCGGGGGATGCGCCGTTCTTCGCGGGAGGCGGCTCCGCGGCGAGAAAAACGGGCACTGAACGCTGAGGTGATTGCATGATTCACGTATTGTATTGGCCTGAAATCACAGAGGTTTTTGATCGATCCTGGTGCCAGCAGGTTGCTCGCGGGGGGCAGCGGCCCTACAATGGGAGCAGGCATCCGGGTCGAATTCCTCCCACGTTCGAACCTCCTGGAAGTGCATCCTCTTCTGTTCTGATGTGCGTATTCGTCTCCGCGAGTCGGATCTTCGTCAGGACGGCCGCTGCGGGAACCAACCCCGGATGGGCTCCCGGTGTCCTCTGGGATGTGAGTGTGTCCTCGGAAAGCCAGCGGGCGTTCGGCGAGGCGTTGCGGGGGAATGGAGCGACGGAAACGGTTGCACTCCGCGGGAGAATGGGATACCGGATCTGCCTGTTGACCCCCGGAGCACGTCGGCGCAGTCGATGCGTGGTGCACGGTGGGTATGCAGTACACAGTGGGCATGAGTGGATGCGCGGAGGAGAGCCGAATGATCGAGAAACTCGACAGTATCTGGATGGACGGCAAGCTGGTGGACTGGGACGACGCGAATGTCCACGTTCTGACGCATACCCTGCACTACGGCCTCGGT
>CAVOCR010000049.1:0-8654 GCA_963694245.1 Myxococcota bacterium | reverse complement strand
GTTCCAGGGTCAGGTGCGCGAGGAACGCCGTCATCAAGTGTGTCTTTCCTGTTCCGGGAAGTCCGGACAGAAGAATTCCGGGGGCTCCCGGTTCAAAGGTCGAGCGGTATTTCAAGAATTCGTATTTGATCGCGATGAGGCTCTCTTCGCGTTCTTCGAAGTTCTCGATGCTGGCGCTGGCGTAGCGGGCAGGGATCCCCGAGCGATTGTAGCGGAGAATTCTTCCCGTCAATTCGCTGCAATGACATTGCACGCTCAGAGTGTAGCCTTCTTCCGTCTTCTGAAAGACGTGTCCCTTCCCTTCACAGAGCGCGCAGTCCGTGATGCATTCGCAGGGGCGTGCGTGCGCGTGCTCCTGGACGGGCTTCGTGACATAGCCCAGTCCGCCACAGGTATCGCATTGCGGGGCAGGCATGCTCTTGGATCTGGTGTTTCCCGTGCTCATGCAGGGGGCCTCCCGGGTCGCCAGGGTCGAAAGAGTTGAAAGCGTTCGACGAGCGCGTCTTCCCAGAGGGCGCGCCGTCTCTCCTCTCCACCCCGTACACCCATTTGAGATGGATCGCCAGCGAGTTTTTTCTCAATGGAGGACTCGACTTCCTCTCGTTCGTCTGCGTTCAGGCGGCTCCAGACATCTTCGAGGAGGGTTTCGTCCAGGGAGATGAGCGCTGGGATCGGTGAGCGGTTGGAATCGGCGGTCTTTCGCAACTCTTCCAGTCCGAGGTAAAGAGCGCGGTAGGCTTCTCGTAGGCGCGGGTCCTCTTCGGTTCGCCCAATCAGCACCAGCTCGTCGATCAATCGCTCGAGGACGCTTTGGTGTGGCGGAGCTTCTGCAGCTTCCAGAGGGGCCGAATGATCCGCGAGGACGTGGGCGGCATGTGCACTGGCTGCATCTTCTACGATGGGAGCGAAATAGCGAAGTGTGTGCGGAAGTCTGGCTTCCCCGTCTTGTGCCTGGAGTTGTTCGATGGCGTCGACGATCGCGGTACAGGCGACATGCAGGGGGATGTCAGCTGCCGCCCATTCCGCCGCGATGGCGGCGTCGACTGGGGAGAGCATGAGGCCTTGTCGCCGGAGCAGGACAAAGAGCTGCTCCACAGTTTGAATGTACCCAATGGTCCCCGAGTCGATTCGCGCCACGTGCACCACCGCCCCTGGGGGGTTCTAGATGTCGAGGTTTCGTACGCTCAACGCGTTTTGGGTGATGAAGTCTCGCCGAGGCTCGACCGCGTCTCCCATCAGGACGGTGAAGACGTCATTCGCGTCGAATTCATCCTCAACATCCACTCGAAGAAGCTGGCGTTTCTCCCGGTCCATTGTGGTCTCCCACAGCTGGTCCGGGTTCATCTCGCCGAGACCCTTGTAGCGCTGAATGTACTGGCCTTTTCGCCCGCGTTCCAACGCCGTTGAGAGAAGCTCGGCGATGTCCGTGTAGGATTCCGTCGTGTCTTCGAAAGTGAAATCAAATGCGGGTCCCCCGTGCTCACGGAAGAGTTTGATCAATTCCTGAAGATTCAGGTACTCCGGGGATTCCGTGAGGGTGCGGTCGAAGGTGGTTGCTCGCAGCTTGCCTTTCTCCCGTGTTCGGATGACCGCTTTCAGGAAGCCTTCGTTGTCAACATCCGGGCGAATGTCGACGTTGAGAGGAAGAACTTCTGGGGCCACACGGGCGAACCATTCATCCAACTTCGCGATCGTGCTCTCGAGGGACGCCTGGTTGGTGAGCGTGTCGGTCGAGAGGTCCGTGAGCTTCAGGATGCCGTCCATGACGCGTTCGTCGTCTCGCGCGGCGACCTGCCCGAGAAGATCCTGGTATTGCGCAGCCTTCTTGAGGAAGTTCTTGAGGAGGGAACCATTGATGGGATCCGCGGATCCGGTCGTGCCCTGGGCCACACCCTCTCCGATTCCGACTTCGAGGAGATAATCCTGGAGCGCGGCCTCGTCTACGAGGTATCGCTCCTTCTTGCCCTTGCGGACCTTGAAGAGCGGAGGTTGCGCGATATAGAGGTGACCTCGGTCCACCACATCCTTCATCTGGCGGTAGAAGAAGGTGAGCAGAAGGGTTCGAATGTGCAGACCATCGACATCCGCATCCGTCATGATGATGATTTTGTGATAGCGGAGCTTGGAGATGTCGTACGTGTCGAGAACTCCCGTGCCGAGCGCCGTGATCATGGTCAGGATTTCCTGACTGGACAGCATCTTGTCGAATCGCGCCTTCTCCACGTTCAGGATTTTTCCACGAAGTGGGAGAATCGCCTGGGTACGCCGATCGCGTCCCTGCTTTGCGGACCCGCCCGCGGAGTCACCCTCGACGATGAAGATTTCAGCGTGCTCGGGGTTCTTTTCCTGACAATCTGCGAGCTTTCCGGGGAGCGTCGAGGATTCGAGGACTCCCTTTCGTCGGATCAGCTCCCGCGCTTTGCGGGCTGCGTCTCGGGCGCGTGAGGCGTCCACAGCCTTCGAGATCAGTTTCTTGGCGTCCTTCGGGTTCTCGTCGAACCAGATGTTGAGCTTTTCCGTCAGCACGCCCTCCACCACGCCTTTGACTTCGCTGGAGACCAGTTTGTCCTTGGTCTGGGCGGAGAACTTCGGGTCATGCATCTTCACGGAGAGGATGGCCGTGAGCCCCTCTCGGATATCGTCTCCATTCAGGCTTTCCTTCATGTTCTTCATGAGGTCCTGTTTGGAGGCGAAATCATTGACCGTCCGCGTCAGGGATGCCTTGAATCCGGTGAGATGGGCTCCGCCATCCCGATTGCGGATGTTGTTCGTGAAACAGACGACGTTTTCCTGGTAGGTCTCGTTCCACTGAAGACAGATCTCAACGACGATGTCCTCTTTTCCTCCCGTGACGAAGACGGGAGGGTGATGAAGGACAGTCTTGTTCTTGTTGAGCTGCTCGATGAAAGAGAGGATTCCTCCGTCGTAGCAGAACGTGTTTTTCCGGTCGTCCCGCTCGTCATGGATCGCGATGGTCACGCCCTTGTTGAGGAAGGCGAGTTCTCGGAGTCGCTGCAGCAACGTGTCGTAGTTGAATTCGGTTCCCGTGAAGATCTGCTCGTCGGGCTTGAAGCGGACGAAGGTTCCCGTGTCTTCCGTGGGCTCTCCTTTCTGGAGCATCTCCGTCGCCTTGCCTCGTGCGTAGCCCTGGGTGTACACGAAGCCGTCTCGACGGACTTCCAGTTGAAGCCATTCGCTCAGGCCGTTCACCACGGAGACGCCGACGCCGTGGAGTCCACCGGAGACCTTGTAGGAATCCGAGTCGAACTTTCCGCCTGCATGCAGCTCGGTCATGACGACTTCTGCGGCAGAGCGTCCATCGGGGTGATCGCCGACGGGAATGCCTCGACCGTTGTCGGACACGGTACAGGAGCCGTCGATGTGCAGGGCGACGCGGACAGTATCGCAATGGCCGGCAAGGGCTTCGTCGACGCTGTTGTCGACGACCTCAAACACCATGTGGTGGAGTCCGCTGCCATCATCGGTATCACCGATGTACATTCCGGGGCGCTTTCGAACGGCCTCGAGACCCTTGAGGACCTTGATGTTGTCGGCGGTGTACTCCGCGCTATTTCCTACCGGGGTGTCTGCGCTTTCGGACTGCTCGCTCATGCCATCTCCTCATCTGCCCGTAGAGGGCCCTGGACCGCATTGCGAGAGGTCCGCAGCGTCAAATCCAGAGGAGATTCATACCACGTGGGCTCCCGTGGAGTAAAGGTCGTATGGGCCTTTGATTTCAGTGACTTGCGCTATTTTTTCGCGCACGCGCGTAGAAGAGGGGTGGGGAACGGGGATTTGGCGGTCAGTCGCACGGTCCTGGCGGGCTCGCGAGGACCTGGACCTCATCAATGTACATTCCCTCTCCATTGTTTTGCAGCACATCGAATGTCGCGAATCCAAACCAGATCTGAACCTTGGCTCCGGCGAAGGTGTCCAAACTGTATTCCCGCGTGATGAACTGGCCATTGGTGCTTGCGCATTGATGGGGTTCAAGCACCTGGTTGGGGACTCCCGGGGTGCTGCTGACCACGACGACGTAGAGCAGGTCCGCGAAGCAATCCTCTTCTTCCACGTCGGCCCATTGGTCGAATCGGAGCGTGATCGAGCCTTCTGGAAGGGAAATGTAGGGGGTCTTTGCGATGGTTTCCGTGTTTCCAAAATTGTAGCTTTGGGCTTCTGCGTTCCCTGCGTAGAGCGCGAGAGGGGGACTGCTGGTCTGTTGGGTTGAGGGAGCCCATGTCACGTCTTCATTGTTGGTGGAGAAGGACCATCCATTGGCTGTTCCGTCATCGAAGTCTTCGAAAAAGAGGACCTGGCCGTTCGTGACGGCTCCCGGCCCACTGAGGGCGCAATTTCCCTGGAAGCAGAAGTCGATGGAGCATTGGGGATCGCCCGTGGTGGGACAACTGATGGCGCTGTGTTGGCACGCGCCGCCCACGCATGTGTCGAGGGTACAGGCGTAGTCATCATCACAGTTCGCATCCACTTCGCAGCAGGTGGGGTCTGTTGCGACATCGCAACCGGTGGAGCATGCGGCATCATTGCAAGGGGTCTCGGGGCCACAGATGAGATGCGTACATCCGACGAAGGGATCGCAGGCGTCGTTCGTACAGGGGTTGCCGTCGTTGCAATCCGCGTCGATTCCGCAGCAGCCGGGATCGGAAAACGCGACGAGGTCCACGTTGTCGATGTAGATCCCCTCGCCCTTGTTCTCCTGGTCGTCATAGGTCGCGAATCCAAACCAGATTCGTACGGAGAGGCCCTTGTATGCGCTCAGGTCATATTGTTCGAGAGCAAATTGACCGCTTGTGCTTTCGCACATGAAAGGGGTGATGACGCTGATCGTGTTGTCGACTTCTTCGACCACGACATAGAGGACATCTCCAAAGCAGTGATTCTCCTCCACGGCCATCATGCGCCGAAATCGAAGGGTGATGGCGGTATCCGGGAGCACGAAGGGGGGAGTTTTGGCGTGGGCTTCCGTGGTTCCAAAATCGTAGCTCTGCGTCTCGGGATTTCCGAGATGGAGCGACCAGTTTCCACTCAGGGACTGGGCGGTGCTGAGGGCCCAGTTCACGTCAGGGTTCGTGGATTCGAACGTCCAGCCCTGCGCAAGGCCGTCGTCAAAGTACTCGTTGTAGATCGGGTGACCGACAGTCGGAGTGCTGGGCGGAGTCTGGGCGCAGAGTCCGTTGCTGCAGTACGCGATGGCGCAGAGGTTGTCGGGGCTGCACGCCAGCGGCGTGTTGGTGCAGGCTCCCTCCGTGCAGAGGTCCTCAGAGCAGCTGAATCCGTCATCGCAGTCGATATCGAGGACACAGCAATCGGTGTCTCCTCCGATGGCCGTACACTGATCGCCTTCGCAGAGTCCTCCTGTGGCGCAGGGACTGCCGGGATTGCATGCGCTTCCTTCCAGCGGCGCGTTGATACAGCCACTATCGGACGCGCAGGAGTCGCTCGTGCATTCCTTGCCGTCGTCGCAGTTGAGCGCTTCTCCCGGCGTGCAGCTCCCGGTGATACAGAGATCTCCGAGGGTACAGAGATCGCCGTCGTCACAGGCATCGAAGCTGACGAGATGTGTGCAGACACCGCTGCTGCAGCCATCCAATGTGCATGGGTTTCCGTCGTCGCAATCGTTGTCGAGAGGTCCGGAACCACACCCCGTGCATCCCGGGATCACGTTGAACACGCATCCTGAAATGGCGGAACAGTCGTCGATGGTGCAGGCATCGGAGTCATCACAGGTGACGACGGAACCTGGAATGCAGTCTCCCGCGACGCAGGCATCTCCCTGGGTGCAGACGGTTCCGTCGGAGCAGGGGGCATCCACGGGTCCACCCACGCATTGATTGCTCTCTCCACAGATCAGGAGGGTGCAGGGGTTTCCATCATCGCACTCGGCATCCGTCGTGCAATTCATGCACGTGAGGTCCGGTACGTGTGTACAGATGCCAAACTCAGCGGAGCAGGAGTCGATGGTGCAGTCGTTGTTGTCTTCGCACTCGTCGTCTGTCGCGCAGTTGACCACGCATTCCCCTGCGATGGCGAATCCAGCACAGGTTCCGTCCTTGCACTGGTCTGCGACCGTGCAGGGGTTGTCATCGTCGCAGCCCGCGTCATTGGGATCATGAATGCAGCCCGTCAGGGTGTCGCAGGATTCATTCGTACAGGGGTTGTCGTCATCGCAGTCCACAGGGATGCCCCCGAGACAAGCGGCCTCTTCGCAGGCGGTTTCGGTGGTGCATGCGTTTCCGTCATCGCAGGGCTGGGCCACGTTGACGGGGGCTTGCACGCATTCCCCGGTCTCCGGGATGCAGGTGGCGAGTTTGCATCCCGTGTTTTCCGAAGGGTCGCAGGTGATGACCGAGAAGGGGACCAGCCCGCAGAATCCATAGAGGCAATCCAGGGTGCCGTTGCAGAGGTCGCCATCGTCGTTCACTTCACAGTCTGCAGCACTTTCACAGGGGCATTCGTTGCCTGTGCCCATGCAGATTCCGCTGGCGCAGATGTCCTCGGCAGTACAGGGGTTCCCATCATCGCAGTCGCCTTCCAGAGGCTCGAATTGACATCCCTTTTTCGGATCACAGGCTCCTGTGGCGCAGGTCCCGCCTTCGCAATCGAGGAGCGTGTCGGAGGAACACGTTCCGTTTTGGCAGAGTTCTGTGAGCGTGCAGACGTTTCCATCCTTGCAGGGGATTCCATCGGGCAGCTGGGAGGTGACACATTCGCCGAGAGCGGGGTCGCATTTGCTGATCAGACAGCCTTCCCCCGAGATCCCGCTACATGCCACGACCGAGTCGACGTCCACCACGCAGAGCTTGTTCTCGTTGCACTCCAATGTCCCATTGCATCCATCTCCATCATCGAACTGGACGCATTCTGCGTCCGAGACACAGGGACAGATGTTCAAGCCGGGCAGGCATTCACCCTCTTCACAGAGGTCGCCTGAGGTACAGGGGTCGCCGTCTTCGCAGAAAGCGGGAGCGTGGGCACTGGTGCATCCCGTATCGGGGGAGCAGGTATCCGATGTACAGGGATTGCCGTCATCGCAGCCCACCGTCTTGCCACCTGCGCAGAGTCCGCTGAGACAGATGGTCTCCGTCGTGCAGTGGTTCTTGTCTTCACAGAGCGAGAGATCGGGGATGTTCCCGAACATGCAGATCCCTTTCCCGGAATCGCAGAGGAGGGTCTCGCAGGATTCGATCTCGGGATAGAGCGTAAAGCAGTCGGAGTTCGAGGTGCATTCTCGCTGTGGAAGAGGTTCCACGTTGAACACATCCTCCTCCACATCTGTGGCGTCTCCATCTGTGATGACATCCGTAGTACCCGTGCCGCCATGCTCCTCGTCGGAGCACGCGACGCCGAGAACAGCGACGAGCGGAATCAAACGAATGAGAATGCGTGCATACGCCATCGAGCGTCTCCAATGAGGGAACTCCCGAAAGTTATCAGGATGCAGAAGGCGAGGCAATTCGTTCGTGGGTGCGGAGTCGCGCTTTCACACGTTGAACCAAACCTCGCAGACTCGTCCAGTCGGATGGGCGAGTTCCCTGATCAGGCATCGGTGTCCATTTCAGCGAGCTTGAGCGGAATTCACGGTGTCGGTTTTTTCACCGGGACTCGAAGGAGCATTCCGGGGCGCAGTCGATTCAAATCAATCTGGGGATTGAGGGCTTCCATCCGGGCTACGGGCAGTCCCAGTTGCTTTACAGCGATATCCCACGCTGTTTCACCTTGTTGAACCGTATGCGTCGTCCATTCACCCTGAGCTTTCGAGGCCGCTTCGCCTTCAGAGATGCCCTTTCCGTGCAAATGGGCCTTTCTCTTCTCGTAGAACTCCGTGACCCGGCTGTCTGCGAGGGGGAGGCGAAGCTTCATTCCAATGTGAATCCGGTCGGGGTTCGTCAGCGCATTGGCCTGGAGAATCTCGCGGGTGGTGATTCCGGCCCATGCTGCATAATGGGAGAGGTATTCACCCTTCTGCACTTTGATGGTCAGTCCGGGGGAATCCAGGCCTTCTGCGATTTCCGCGATGACCGGTTCCGGGGATGGAGTCGTGATTTTCACGGGCTTCGCCGGCGCTCGATCGGCGACTGCAACGGGTTTCTTCTCCACGGCGGTTTTGCTGGGCGCAGCGGTGGCCACCGAAGAGGCGCTCACCGTGACGGGGGCGGCGATTGCGCTGCCGCCTGTCGGCACGACGACAGGGACTTGAATTCGCATTCCGACCTGCAGAACGCTCAGGTCCCGTCCCGGGTTGAGCTTCTCCAGAAGCCAGACGGGCACGGTGGCCTCTCCCATGCGGGCGATCTTCCACAGGGAGTCTCCCGAGCGCACTTCGTATCGGAGCAGCTCGACCACGGTGTTCCGAGTGTAGAACGCCGTTTGATATCCCTCGTGCCACATCCTCTGCCGTTGTTCGAAGCGGTCGAGGTCCTCGGCATTGAGTGAAATGGTGACCGGTGTTCCGACGGGCAGGGGGCGTTCTCCGTCGTTGGGAAGTTCGTTGCGGAGCGCCACGGCTCCCTGGTCAATGGTCGCCCATTCGGCGTAATGGCGGAGAGTCTCCCCGCGGCGGGAATAGAAGACGACATCCGAGGGACCCTCTGGGGTCGCCTGCGCAAGGTCGAAGAGATCCTGGGAACTCGGTGCGG
>CAVOCR010000048.1:0-8778 GCA_963694245.1 Myxococcota bacterium | reverse complement strand
GGCGGCGCTGTGGACGGTCGGAAAAGGGGCCGAGACGATCGATCTCGATGCGGTGGAAGAGGCGATGGCGGGTCGCGTCCTTCGCCATGATCGGGGGGGAGACGTTCATTACGATGTGACGAGCGCCTTCATCAAGTCGATGCGGGGTTCGGACCCGGATGCCGCCCTGTATTACATGTGTCGGATGCTGGACGCGGGAGAGGACCCGCGATTTGTCTTTCGGCGTCTCCTGGTCTTTGCGTCGGAAGACATTGGAAATGGAGACCCCCGTGCGCTCCAGGTCGTGGTGGCGGCCAATCAGGCGTTCCAGGTGATCGGACTTCCGGAGGGAGCCATTCCGCTCGCGCAGGCAGTCACCTATTGCGCGTGTGCGCCGAAGTCGAATGCGAGCTACATGGGATTGCGGAGAGCGCAAAAGGCTGTTCAGGAGGCGGGAGATGCAGAGGTGCCCCTCCCCCTTCGAAACGCTCCGACCGCGATCGCAAAAGCCCAGGGACATGGAGCGGAGTACAAGTATCCGCATGATCAGCCAGGTGGCTTCGTCCCGGGCGTCCAGCATCTTCCGGATGAATTGAAGGGGCAGCGTTTCTATACGCCCACGGGGATTGGGTATGAGCGCTATATCAAGGAGCGTCTCGACGGCTGGCGGGGGGATGCTGAGGAGTGATGATGTGGGGGGCGCCCCGGCATGGTTGAGGCTGGGTGGCGGCTGGAAAGTGCCCGCTGCGCTGCTGCATCTCCCGCGTTGCGGGATGGGGTCTTGTCGGGGTCGTCAGGATCGGTGATTCTTTTCCGGTTCCCTGTTCTATTTTTGGGGGTGTGCATGTCCATTGGAACCGTGCTTGGATTGCTTTTTGGAGTGGGTCTGTGTGTGCTCGCGATTTTTCTCGCGACCGACAATCCCATCATGTTCGTCTCGGGATCGAGTTTGATTCTGGTGGTGGGAGGGACGCTCGCGAACGCCTTCATCAGCTACCAGGGCATCTACGTGATCCGAGCTCTTCGGGACGCCGTGCGCACCCTGGGGCACGCCCGCGTCAACCGGAGCATTCTGGTGGATGAGGTGCGGCGCATCGTGGAATGGGCGCTCATCGTGAAGAAGGGGGGCGTCGTCGCGCTCGACAAACACATCAAGGAAGATGAAAACGAAGATCATCTCCTTCGATATGGAGCGCAGTTGGTGCTTTCGGGCTACAAGCCGAAGGAAGTGCGGGAGCTGCTTGGGAACACGATCGAATCGGGTTTCGCGTTGAAGACGATGGAGGTGGAGGTTCTCCGGAACATGGCCTCCGCCGCGCCCGCGTTTGGAATGGTGGGGACTCTGGTGGGCTTGATCATCATGCTTCAGTCCATGGGAGAGGATCCGGGAGGCCTCGGGAAGGGACTCGCGATGGCGCTCCTGACGACGCTCTATGGTGTGCTGCTCGCCCGATTGGTGTTTCAGCCCGCCGGGGACAAGATCAATCACCGGGAGGAGATCGGTCGTTTGCGGGATTATCTGATGCTGGAAGGCTTCGTGATGTTGGCGGAGGAGCAGACGCCTCGATACATCCGGGATCGGATTTCCAGTTTTCTCGAGCCTGATCTCATCAAGCAGCTCCAGTCGGATGCGAAAGGTGGCGCGAGTTGAGTGGTCCCTTCCACCAGAAGCCAAAGCAACAGGTCAATGAAGACTGGATGCTCACCTACGCGGATTGCATCACGCTGCTTCTCGCGTTCTTTGTGATGATGCACACGATCAGTGAAGTGAATCTGGCTGAGTTCGAGAAGATCAAGATGGAGATCCACTCGGAGTTTGGTTCTGCCGGGCCGACGCATGGCATCTCGGACGATGCAGAGGCCCCGGAGTCCACGGACATGCGCGCGAACATTCCGGATCCTGTCGTCACGCCAGAGCACCCGCTCCTCGACATGATGCAGGAGGCTCTTCAGGATCTTTCGGAGCAGGGAGATGTCGCGTTGCATGCGACACCGGATGGAGTGGAACTCGAGTTCAACAGTTCGGCTCTCTATGACGTGGGAAAGGCCGAGATCAAGCCGGAGATGAAACCCGTCCTCACCGATGTGGTGGAGCGATTGAGCGCCCTCGACGGAATGCCGCTCAAGATCACGGTGGAGGGACACACGGATGATGTCCCGACGTCGGGCGGCCGGTACGCCACGAACTGGGAACTCTCGGCGAGTCGCGCCACGCATGTGGTCCGGTATTTCATTGAGACCGGCCTCTCTCCGCAATTCATGATGGCCACGGGCTTCGCGGACACGCGGCCACGGGCCACCTCCGAGACCCATCCTTTCGAGCCAATCGATGCCCGACGACAGCTCAATCGAAGAGTTGTCGTGCGAATCGAGCGTTGACGATGCGGGCATTGCTCCAGCGCGTGTCTCGGGCGAGCGTCACTGTGGATGGTGACGTGATCGGAAGCATCCAGAATGGAATCTGTGCGTTCATTGGCGTGGGGGAGGGCGACACCTCCGAGGATGCGGCCTGGATCGCTCGGAAGATCGCCGCTCTACGCATCTTTGAAGATACCGACGGAAAGATGAACCTGGGGGTTCGTGAGGTGGATGGGGCGGTTCTCGTCGTCAGTCAGTTCACGCTTCATGGCGACTGCCGGAAGGGGCGTCGCCCCTCGTTCGTCAAGGCGATGGAGCCCGTTGGAGCGGAAGTTCTCGTCGCCGATGTGGTGGACCGACTGCAGTCGGAGGGACTGTCGGTGGAGACCGGGAGATTTCGGGCGCACATGGAAGTGGAACTCGTCAATGATGGCCCGGTCACGTTGTGGCTGGACAGCGTCAGCGGGTCCTAGTTCATGCGCTCTTCGGACCCATCGTCCCTTCTTCCGTGGGGCCTTCGACTCTTCGCATCGTGCGCCATCGCAGGGATCGTCTGGGCTGTGGCGGTTCTCGCGCCGGCGACTCCTCCCGGGATCGAGGAACTTCTTGCCCATCATGCGCCGGAAGATGTGGATGCCCTCGGCGGGATGGATGTTCAGCAGTTTCGCCAATCCCCGCTGGGCGCACAGTTGATTCAAAAGAGTCGCCCCGCCCAGGACGCGCTGGGAATTCCTCTCTCGCTCCACGCTGCGCTTCCCGTCGAGAGTCTGCATGCGATGGCGTTTGCGGCATGGGGAGTTCCGGGTGAGGCTCCTGAGGGATTTCTGCTGCTCAGCGGGAGCTTTGAGACGGAGACGGTGCTCGAGGCGCTGAAGGAGCTGCATGGGGTCGACGGTGTCGAGACCACGGTCGAGGGAGTGAAGTGTGTGGGGCATCGCTCGGAGACCCCCATTGTCGCAGGACTTTCGTCGAATGTGCTCTATCTGGGCCCCGCTTCGAAGCTGAAGGCCGTGTCTCGGGTGGCGAGTCATCAGGCCCCCTCCGCCTGGAAGGGACGACGTCGTCGGATCATCCGGGATGCGGTGGGCGGCAACCCTCTTCTCTGGGGAGTGGGAGCGTTGACAGAGGGGGTTGCGCTCCCCTCCAGCGCGAATCCTGAAGAGGTGGAACTCTTTCGTTCTCTTCGTGAGGGGGGAATCTGTCTTCGCCTCGGCCGCGTCGCTTCGCTTCGGGTCTGGGGAGTCCCGGACTCGCCGGATCGGACCGGGCAGATCGTCGAATGGTTGACGAGGACTCGGGGAATGTTTGCGCTCATCACTCGGGCTCTGGACGACTCCGGGCGCCTGAGTGCGATGCTGGAACGAGTGGAGATTGGGGATCTGGGAGACGCCGTCACCGTGCAGGTGGAGGTGTCTTCCCGACAGCTCGAGGAGTGGGTCGATTCAGACCTCGACTCCCCGTGAATTTTCGGTGTTGGGGGAGGCGGCCGTGGCTTGCGGAGTCGCCTTGCCTCGAGCGAGATACACACCGCTTCCCACAATGAGCCCGACTCCGATCCAGTCCGTCAGGGTTGGAAGCTCCGCGTACAGAAACCAGCCAAAGAGGAGCCCTGCGATGACGGTGGTATAGGAGAAAGCTCCGACAAAGGCAGCAGGCGCATGGTGATAGGCGCGCGTGAGTCCGACTTGCCCAAGAGTACCCGTCAGTCCGATGGCTCCAAGCGCCAGCCAGTGTGTGGACGAGAGGGTCATGAGATCGGGGGCTCCACCGGGAATCGCGCCCAGAGACGCGAAGACTGCGAACCAGAACACGATGCTCTCCGGCGAGTCCGATCCGCGGAGCGCCCGGACCGCAAGATAGGCGAAGGCGGTGAGGACCGCGGATCCGAGCGCAATCAGGGCGTTGATGTTCAGGGTGTCGAGCGTGGGAGAGACGATGCACGTCGCACCGATGAACGCCGCGATCATCGCGGGCACGATCCGGGAGCCGACCTTCTCCTTCAGGAGAATCCCCGAGAGAAGGGCGATGAAGAGGGGGGACGTGTATTGGAGCGTGATGGCGCTGGCGAGAGGGATGGTTTGAATGGCGTGAAAGTACGCGGCCATGGCCGTGAAACCCGCCGCGCATCGGAGGAGCATCCAATGGGGGGCATGGATGGCGAAGGCGTGTCCTCGCGCCCGCATCCAGGTGAAGGCGAGGACCGCAGTGACTGCGCTGCGACCCAGCATCACGACCCAGATGTCCATCTCGCCGGCGGTCCATTTGATGATCGCGCCCATGGCGCCAAAGGTCACGCTCGCGACGATCATCCAGACGATGGCGATTCGCGGTGCATGCGCCAGGGGTGTTCGTGACATGTGCATCCCTCCGAGGGGATGGTAGAACGAGTGAGGCGTCCGCGTCACCCACGGCGGACAGGTGGTGTACATGCTCCTCATCGATTCCCAATTGCATTGGCATGCAGGATTTGCCGCGCTGGGCGAAGTGGTGCTGCATGCGTCTGGAGAATCCGTGCATCGCCATCCGGATCTTGCGCGAGCGGAAGCGCTGGTGGTGCGCAGCATGACCCCTGTGGGGGAGGCGTTGCTTTCGGCAGCTCCCGCGCTTCGCTTTGTCGCTTCGGCCACCGCAGGCCTCGACCACCTGGATCTCGACGCGTGTCGAGCGCGGGGGATTCGCGTGTTTTCCGCCGCGGGCCACAATGCTCCAGCGGTCGCGGACTGGGTGTGGTGGGCGATGCACCGGGCGGCGGAGAGTCGCGAATGGAGCCTGGAGGGGCGTCGCCTCGGGGTCCTCGGTTGTGGGCACACCGGGGAGGCGGTTGCCGAGCGTGCTGCGGCTCATGGAATGCAGGTTGTTCGCTCCGATCCGCCTCGTCACGAAGCGGGAACTCTCGCCAGCCATGTCGCGTTGGATGAAGCGCTCCAATGCGATGTTGTCACCGTGCATGTCCCGTTGATTCGGCCGGGAGAGGGCGAGCATCCGACCGAGGGACTCCTCAGTGCCGAGCGTGTGCGCGAATTGGACGGGATTGTGATCAATGCCTCTCGCGGTGAAGTGCTCACCGCCGCTGCGCTGGAGAATCCTCGGGGTCCCACCTTTGCTTTGGACGTTCATCGTTCCGAACCGACTCCGGACCCGGCGACGTTGCCCCGGATTGCTGTGGCGACCCCGCATGTGGCCGGCAGCACACATGAAGCCAAATGGGAGGCTTCGGCCTCATTGGTCCGGCAGTTGGCAGCGGCTCTTCACGTGGAGCCTCCGGCGCCTCCTGTGGTGCCGGGATCGGGCCAGGAGGTGAGGTGTCCCTCCCTGGAGAGAGGCGTTCAGCCCGCAATTCTGAAAGTTCTGGAGGAGGTGACCAGGCTCTCCCGGGTGGAACGGGAGTTTCGGAACGGTCCCCACAGCGCCTCCTCGTTTCTTGAATTGCGCCGAAATTCGTTGAGGCGTGCGCTTCAGGGGGTCCGCATCCGGGGTGTGGGAGAGGCGAATGTCCCCATGGATTTTACCCGGGGTTTGAAGGCGCACGGACTCGTTTTCAACGACTGAGCGCGGAATGAATGACGCTCGAAGTCCCCGTCCTGTGGGCGAGAAGTCAATGGGGATTTGGGAGCGCTTGGATCTCGGTGATAGACTGGCCCCATGCAACGTGCTTTTTTCGTCCTGTTTTTCCCCCTCCTCATGACGCAGGGGTGCGAGAAACAGCAGGTGGTCCTGGAGCAGAACGCTCCATTCTGGAATACGAACGGTCCCGTACATCTGGGGCAGCGCGTGCGGGCCATCGTGCCGGATCCGGAGAAGAAATCCTCCGTGGATGAATGCATGGGGGTGGGTCAGGACGGTTTGTGCCTGGGTCAGCTCCTGACCCAATGCGTGGCCTCTCAACTGGTCGCTGTCGATTGCGTCGCGAGCTGCGATGGCATCTGCATTTCACATCCGAAGAACGCGCTGCCTGCCTGCCTGTGCGCGGGCGGTCAGGATTCCTGTTTCGGCGTTCCGGAGGCCGGGGAGTGTCAGGGCGATGTGCTTTTGAAGTGCATTGATGGATACCTCACGGGCATTGATTGCGCGCAGTCCGATACGGAGTGTGTCGATGGAGCCGACGGGGTCGGATGTGGAACGAGCGGAGTCGTGGATGAATGCGGTTCCGTCACTCTCGCCGGGCAGTGTGATGGCGAGGTGTTGAGCTGGTGCAACAACGGGGTGCTTGAGATCGAGGATTGCGCAGAGCAGGGCGGACAATGTGCACTGGACCCGGTTCTAGCCGCGTTCGGGTGCTTCTAGAGAATTCAACCGGAAAAAGAGGTCGCGATGCGACGATGGACAATCTTCACGTGGGCGTGTCTGGCAGGCCTTGGGGTCTGGGGTTCCGCTCATGCCAACTCTCTCGATGGAATCGCGCTTCCCGTGCAGAGCATCACCCAGGATGCGGGGGCTCTGGGAGTGGATGCGAATCCAGCGCTTCTCGGGTTTCTGAAGGGAGCTGAGGCGACCCTTCTTCATGCGGAGTCCGGGGAGGAGATCACGAGTGGGGGAGGGCTGTATGCAGGCACTCCCTTGTGGCGGGGGTTGAGCCTCGGAGGGGAGGCCCTCTGGTTTCGCGATGGAGGGGCTCGACTGGGTCTGGCGTTCGCCCTGGCCCCGAAACCTTCGTTCTCAGTAGGTCTGGGCTGGCATGCGATGCTCGCCGATGAGCCCGGAAGAGACGGAGTCCATTCGGTGGATCTGGGGCTTGTCTCCCGTCCTGTGAAATGGGTCTCGCTGGCGGCGACCGCTCATCATCTGAATCGACCCGCCCAGGGAGACGTCCACGTTTCCCGACGCTACCAGGTGGGGGCGCTGATTCGTCCCGGGACTTCTCGTGTCGCCTTTGGAGCCGATGTCTCCGTGGAAGAGGATACGGGAGAGGTGGATGTCATTGGGTCGTTGTTCACGGAGCCTCTGGGAGGCTTGCATCTCGGGGCCACGGCCCGGTTGATGCCCCGAAGCGATGGAACGATCGGGGTCGTCGCGGGGATGCAGCTGGGGGCCAACTGGGATTGGTTCGGGGTGGAGAGCGGGGTTTCAGTGGCGTTGCCTGAAGGCGCGGAACCCCGTCTTGAGCAGACTCATGTCGCGTTTCGGTTCAGCAAGCACCCGCGCGTCAGTCTTTCGCGGCAGGACGATGTCTGGGTGCGGGTCACCCTCGGGCCGCTTGCGGAGCGGAGGGGTGGAAACCTTCTGGGGTCGGGGCGTCCCACTCAGCTGGGGATGATCCGGTATCTTCGGAGCCTCGCCGGGGATCCCCATGTGGGCGGCGTGGTGATTCAGATGCGTGGTTATCGCGGCACCTGGGCTCAGGCGCAGGAGATACGCTCGGCGCTTCTGGAACTTCGGGAGCAGGGCAAGCGCGTTCATGTTCATTTCGATCAGGTCCGCAATCTCGGGTTCTATGTCGCGAGCGCAGGAGACCGCATCCTGTCTGATCCGGCAGGTGGAGCGTGGCTTCTGGGCTTGAGTGGTACGACTCTCTTCTATGCGGATCTTCTCAAGCAGTTCGGCGTGGATGCGCAGGTGGTTCGCTACGGGCGCTACAAGTCGTTCCCCGAATCCTTCATGCAGCAGGCGCCGAGTCCCGCGTTGAACGAGGTGAAGGACGCGATGCTGGCGGGATTGGAGGGGCAGCTTGTCCAGGGGATCGCGGCGGGCAGGGGCATCTCTGAGGACAAGGCTCTCGCGCTGCTGCACGGGGGGCCCTATACCGCGCAAGAGCTTCTTTCGCTGGGTCTGATCGACGGGGTCGCACATGGCGATGAGGTCGAGACGAAGATCCGGGAGTCTGAAGGTGAGAACCTGCGGATGCGGAAACGGTACCGACCTGATTCTCGAAGCTGGGATGTCTGGAGCGGTCCGGATCAGGTCGCAGTTCTCACGGTGGAAGGCACGATTGTGGACGGGAGGAGCGGCTCCATTCCGTTGCTGGGGCGTCCCACTGTGGGGTCCCGGACGTTTCTCGCGAGCCTGGAGGGATTGGCAGCCAACCCCCGCGTGAAGGCGATCGTGATCCGCGTCAACAGCCCCGGCGGGTCTGCACTCGCATCGGATCAGATGTATCGGGGAGTTCAACAAGCGCGAAAGAAGAAGCCTGTCATCATCTCCATGGGAGGAGTCGCGGCGTCTGGTGGCTATTTTCTCGCTGCTGCCGGAGAACGGATTTTTGCAGAGCCGGGCACGATCACCGGGTCGATTGGGATTTTCACCACGAAGTTCTCTTTTGGAGAGTTGATGGGATGGCTTGGTGTGAAGGAGCATGTCTGGAAGCGCCATGCAAACGCCGATTTCTTCGCCCCCTCCGTTCCGTGGTCGGATGCCCAGCTGGCCTTGTTGGAGCAGAAGCTTCGGATGTTCTATGACCGTTTTCTCTCGGCGGTCGCGGTGGGCCGGGGAATGACGGTGGAGCAG
>CAVOCR010000047.1:0-8787 GCA_963694245.1 Myxococcota bacterium | reverse complement strand
AATCATGGAAAAGACAGTGCGTGAGCAATATGAATCCTATCCGTATCCCCTCCGGGACCCCTCGGAGGATGAAAATGACCAGGTCTTCGGCCCCCTCGAAAACCTCCGTGTGGTGAACCACCATTGCTTTGGGGGGAGACGGGACTGGGCGCGGCCTTTTCGGGTGCTCGTGGCCGGAGGTGGAACGGGGGATGCCTCCACGGACCTCGGGCGCCAGCTTCAACGAATCGGATGCGGAGAAGTCGTGCATCTCGATCTCTCGGAGGCCAGTCAGGCGGTGGCGAGGGAGCGCGCAGAGAGCATCGGCCTCGACAACGTGCGCTTTGTCCGGGGCTCGCTTCTGGATGCCGCTTCCCTCGATCTCGGGGAGTTCGATTACATCAATTGCTCAGGCGTCCTTCATCACCTCGAGGAACCGGAAGCGGGCGCAGAGGCGCTCGCCAGTGTCCTCGCGCCGGATGGCTGCATGGGCATCATGGTCTATGGAGAGCTGGGGAGAACCGGGGTGTACCACGCTCAGGAGATGCTCCGGATGCTCGCGGGGGATCGCAGCGGGGAGGAGAAGGTCGCCCTCGCGAAACGATTTCTCCCGCAGCTTCCGCATAGCAACTGGCTGGTTCGGAATGACGTGATGAAATGGACCGGTCAAATGGATGATCCGGAGATCGTGGACCGCTTCCTCCACAGCTGTGATCGGGCGTATCGCGTCCCGGGGGCCGCGGAGCTGATGGCCGGTGCGGGGCTCGACATCCTTCATTTCACGCCGGGGCTGCTCTATCGTCCCAGCACCTTCCTCAACGATCCGGAACTTCTCGCGGAGGTGGAATGCCTCTCACCACTGGATCAGGCTGCGTTCACGGAGCTCCTGTTTGGGTTGATCTACAAATTGAGTTTTTTTGCTGGGCGCACTCTGGATCCGCCGCGAGCGGTCGCTTCTCCCCAGGACATGGAGGCGGTTCCCGTCTCGCTGATCACCACGGGGGAGGGCCTTTCTGATCGCATCCGGAAGGATGGGAGGCTGACGTTCATACTCGGGGCGGTGACGTTCTCTCCGACGGTTCAGCTCGATCCCCTCGTCGACGACATTCTCCGCGCCATCGATGGCAGGACGTCGCTCGGGGCCATCCTGGAGCAGGTGGGTCCCCGCCACGGAGTCGAGGAGGCGGGGTTCCTCGAGGCGTTTCACGTGATCTACGATCTGCTGCATGGAGCGGAACTGCTCATGCTCGGTCATCCTCCCCGCTGAAGCGTGGCCCCACCGTTTCACGCGTGCGCATGAACGCTCCCCTCGAACATCCCCTCAATCGGCTCGCTGAACTCGGAAGACCAGGCCCCGGGAGGGGAATTCCGTTGACGCCTTCGATCCACCTTGTTAGACCGCCGCGAAGATTAAACGCGGTATCAGCTGAAAGGGTGAGGCGATGAAGGCATCAAGCATGTGGAAGACGTGGGGAGTGATCGCGATGATCGTGTCGATGGGCATGATCATTGGATGTGGCGAAGAGGGCTCGAGCACCACCACGGGTGGCGGAACCGAGACCGGAGTGGAGACAGGCCTCGAAACGGGCGAGCTCCCCGACCCCACGGGCGGCGAAACGGGCAATGAATGCACGCCCACATGTGTTGACAAGCAATGCGGAAGTGATGGATGCGCCGGCACATGCGGCGTCTGTGATGCCTCTTCCACCTGCAATGCTGCCGGGCAATGTGTTCAGAAATGTCAGGTGGACTGCACGGGAAAACAATGCGGTGACAACGGATGCGGGGGGTCCTGCGGACAATGTCCGACGGGCATCTGCTCCGAGACCGGGACGTGCGTATGTGTCCCTCATTGCGGTGGCAAGGAATGTGGCGCGGACGGATGTGGAGGTGCCTGTGGGACCTGCGCGTCGGGTCTGGCCTGCAACGCGGTCGGACAGTGCGTGGGCGGCGCGGAATGCACCGACACCTGCAATAGCGTGGACGCCCAGTGCGGGGCCGTCTGCGGAGTGAATTGTGGCGCATGCGCCGAGGGCCTTTCCTGCGTCGGCAACCAGTGCGTGTGTGAGCCCGCCTGTGATGGAAAGACCTGCGGGGACGATGGCTGCGGCGGATCGTGTGGAACCTGCGAGGTCGATTCGACCTGCAGTGACGTCGGTCAGTGCGTCCCGTGCGAGTACAATTGTCAGGACAAGCAATGCGGTTCCGATGGTTGTGGAGGCTCTTGTGGCCTGTGCGGCATCGGGGAATCCTGCAGCGACGCGGGCCTGTGCGAGAGCTCGAGCTGTTGTTTCTCCAGCGAAAACCCCGGCTGCGGAAACACCGCAATCGAAGAATGTGTGTGTGGCCTGAATCCGAATTGCTGTGCCGCGGATGGCGCCTGGGATGACCTGTGTGTGATGGCTTCGGTCCTGGTCTGCGGTGCGAGCTGCAACGAGGATCCCGACCCCGCGACATGCGAGGGGTTCTGCGGTGCCCAGTCGCCCGAAGGGTGCTGGTGCGATGAGCAGTGCGCCGAGCTGGGCAATTGCTGTGACGATGTCTGCACGACGTGCGGGTTCTGCGATACCGAGACGGGTGGAGGCGAAATCGATCCCGAGAGTTGCGAAGGGGTCTGCGGTTCCCAGGCGGCGGGAGGCTGCTGGTGTGACGCGGGCTGTGTGACGGCGGGCGATTGTTGCGCCGACGCCTGCGCGGAGTGCGACTCCTGCGGCGCCGAGGAACTCAGCTGCGTTGGCAAGTGCGGGGACTTCAACGTCGAGTGGCCCTGCCAATGCGACGACGCGTGTCTCGCGAACAACGATTGTTGTGAGGACGCCTGTACGGAATGCGGTGAGACCACCCCGGACGTGTGTGCCCCGGATGTTCCCCCCGTGACCTCCTGCGAAGGCATCTGCGGCGAGGCCGAGACCAACGGCTGCGCGTGCTCCGAAGCGTGCGTCGCCGCAGGGAACTGTTGCGATGATTACGAGGAACTCTGCGTCGACGCGGGCGACCCGAACAGCTGCGTGGGATCGTGCGATGGCCCGGCACCGGGTGACTGCTACTGCGATCTGGCCTGTCTGAACTTCGATGACTGCTGCGCAGACGCATGCTCCGAGTGCGGATACTGTGATGAGGAGCCCGTCCTCGACACCTGTGAAGGAAACTGCGATGGCGAGGCCGCTTCCGGTTGCTCGTGTGCAGCGGACTGCTACGACGCGGGAACGTGTTGTGACGACGTCGAGGCCATCTGCGGCTATTCGGAGCCCGTCCTCGACAGCTGCGTGGGTTCCTGCGGAGATCAGGCGCCGAGCGGTTGCTTCTGCGACGAGGCATGCGTGAATTTTGGAGACTGCTGCGACGATGCGTGCAGCGAGTGCGGTCAGTGTCCGGAAGAGGACAGCTGCCTCGGGAAATGCGGTGAGCCCTTCGTGGAAGGGGCCGTGTGCCAGTGCGACGAACTCTGCGTGGCGAGCGGCGATTGCTGCGCGGACGCGTGCTTCGAGTGCGGGCTGTGCGAGGAGGAGGTCAGCCTCTGTGATGCGCCTGAGGCCGCGTGTGCAGAGGGAGATGTCGAGCCCGCTCCCTGTGGGTTCTGCGGCTACAAGCTCCGTACCTGCACCGCCGACTGCACCTGGGGTGCATGGGGTGAGTGCACGGGCGGCGGACAGTGTGTGGCTGGAACGCAGAAGCCGTGTGAAAACGCCTGCGGGACGCAGACCTGTTTGAACACGTGTGAGTGGGGTGGATGTGGCTACAACTACGACGCCTACGAATACAACAACTCCAAGGCGCTGGCGGAGGATCTCGGTGAGTACACCGAGGACGAGGACATTCCCTCGGTCATCGGAGCCTTTCTCCACACCGGGAGCCCCGTGGAGGTCGACTGGTACAAGATGAAGATCAAGGAAGGCGGCAGCTGGGTGGATTGGAGTCTGGAGTTCAAGGTCACCCTCTCCGGCGGATCCGGGATCCGCACCCTGTGCATGTTCTATGATGAGGACAGCGATGGGACGACCCAGCTCGAGGGATGCGTCAGCGGTTCCGGGGATCTCATCCTTGCGACCGGTGACATCGACAGCGTGGGTACGGCGGACAAGGGGACCATCCACGTGAAGGTGGAGGCCGAACTCGGTAGCTGCAGCGACTACTCGCTGGACTTCAAGTTGAACTGATTCGCCCGTCGCGAGGCGTCTCGACGCGCCTCGCGACGACGCGACCCTGTTCTCCCATGGAGAGGGGGTTGCTTTCCGGTGACCTTGTGATACAAGGTGCCGGCAACACGAAGCGCGGCTTCGTCATCGACCGGGATGGGTGCTCAGTGCCGAAGGAAGAAGGAATCACAGTAGAGGGAACGGTGGTGGAACCGCTCAAGAACGCGATGTTTCGCGTTGAGTTGGAGAATGGCCACATGGTTCTCGCCCACGTGTCGGGAAAGATGCGCAAGTATTTCATTCGCATCCTGCCAGGCGACAAGGTGACTGTGGAACTCTCTCCCTACGATCTCTCCCGAGGTCGAATCACGTACCGAGGCCGCTAGACGCCTCCGGTCGTTTTCCCTTCATTTTCATGGTCCGGTCGGTGCGCTGCAGCGCGTCACTGCGGGAGTCCGTATCCGAGCAGGCAGGCGGTGGTGATCTGCGCTCCGAAATAGAGCGGTACACCCCAGAGCCGGTGGATGAAACGATCGGAGACGAATCGTTCCAGGCTCACGGAGAGGTCGGACAGATAGAATGCGGTGGCCGCGAACGCGAACCCACCCGAGACCCTGTCGAGGGTTCCCCAGGCACACGCGACCATGCCCGAGATGGCGATCATGTAGATGAGGATCGGGATCCGCAGATTCGAGGGCGTTTTGGGAAGTAGCCAGCGCGCCACCACGGTGCCGACGAGGGCCAGGACGACCCCAGCCGTTGCGACGGCGCTCCAATCCAGATCGAGGTGTGTGAAGGCGCCGATGTAGACCAGGTGTCCCAGCAGGAAGCTTCCGAGGCCCATCAGGAAGAAGCGTGGGGAGGTTCCGATGAGCAGGACGTCTCCGAGGAAGCCGAGAAGAAGGGCCCCGAAGAACCAGAGCCCCACGGTGGATTCCAGCGCTCCTCCCTCGATGGCTGCCATCAGAAATGCCGTGGATGTGAGCGTCTTGGCCACGCCTCGGACCCGGGGCCATTTCCAGAAGTCGCAATGAAGGATGGCCAGAACACCGACGCCGGCCCAGGCGAGATGGAAGAGCGGGAAGGACATGGAATTCTCCGGTGTGCAGGTGTGACCGTGGGGCGCTTTTGGAATGGCATTTCTGAGCCTTCTGCCCTAGACTCTCCTCGAAACGCGATTCCTGAAGACGCCCGCGAGGGCAGGTGGTGTCATGATGACATGGAACGGATGGACCTGGGTAGGTGTGAGCACTCTCCTTCTTTTCTCCCTCGGCTGCGAGCCGGCCGAGACGGGAGGGCAGGGCACGGGTCTGGAAGCCACGCATGACACCGCGTTCCGCACGATGGACGTCGACGGGAACAACGAAATCAGCACGAAGGAATGGGTCGAAAGCCAGGGCGTGGAAGCGGGTCCTGAGTTTGGCATTCTGGACACGGACGGCGATACCAAGATCAGCCCGGATGAATACGCCGAGCGAGCGATCGCGGGATCCGACGAGGAGGGGGGCTCCTCCACGCAGGCGTGTGACGCGGGGTCCATTGGGTGCGAAGGCGACTTCCTGGTGACCCAGTGCAGCGCGGATGGAACCAGCTTCGAGGTCCTTCAGAGCTGCTCCAACGGAAAAGTGTGCAGCGGAGGAGAGTGCATGTCGAAGCCGGCGTGCACGCTGAGTTTCTGCGAGGATCCCTCCTGGTGTGATGACGACTACCCGGCGTGTCCCTACGGAACGGCGGTCGGTGACATCATGGCCAATGCCCTCTTCATTGAGCCGAATGCCAACCAGGTGTTCGACATCGGGCAGCATTATGGCGAAACGGGACTTCTGGCGCTCGTCTCCGCCAATGGCTGGTGAACGACTTGTGTCGACGGGGTCCCGTCGATGAATGCCGCGTATGAACAGCTCCAGAAGGACGGCGCGGATGATCACAATCTCACGGTCTACTACGTGATGCTCGAAGACGCGGGTGGCAATCCGACCACCAATGACTACTGCAACATGTGGAAGGCCCAGTACAACGTGGCACCTCCTGTCATCGCCGATGCGCAGGGTTTCATGTGGAATTTCTTCGGGAAGAACCCGGGGACGGCGGTGCTGGTCGACAAGGAGACGATGGAGATCATCTTCCTCACGCAGTCGGGTGACAAGGGCATCTACAACTACCTCTTCAACGAGTACCTGAAGAACTAGCCTCCTCTCCTCCCGCGCATGCGTCCCCCCGGGCGTGAGGCGTGTGGACTGCTCTCTGAAGCCGAGTCCCATTCTCGGCAGCCCCCCATTCATCAAAAACGTGTGCAGGCAGGTCCTGCATGTCGCGCTGTCGGCGGGAGGCCCCCCGGGGTTCGCTCCCCGCATGTCGGGGCGCCTTGCGCTTCATTTCGACCCGTTGGCTGCGAGGCTGCGTGCCGTGGGATTCCGGGAGGGCTTGAGTGGGGAAGTCGCCGGCGCATGGACCCGATGGCCCCCGGTGCGTTGCTGGCAGATGCCGATGAAGGCCCCGGGGAGGTTGTAGACGATGCTGACGTCGCGCAGGTGCCTGAGCGGGAAAGTCGCGGGATCGCATGGGCCCGATGGCCCCCAGTGCGTTGCTGGCAGATGCCGATGAAGGCCCCGGGGAGGTTGTAGACGATGCTGACGTCGTCGCAGGTGCCTGAGCGGGAAAGTCGCGGGATCGCATGGGCCCGATGGCCCCCAGTGCGTTACTGGCAGATGCCGATGAATGCCGCCGGGAGATTGTAGACAAAGCTGACGTCGTTGCAGGTACCGACGCTGCAGTTCGTGACCTCGGGCTTGCAGAACGAGGCGCATGTGTCCTCGTAACAGATGAGACCCGGAGCGCAGTCCGCTTGACCGTCGCCACAGGCGGCACCTTCCTGGAACGCTCCCGTGTTGACGTTGCAGTAATACGCGAGACCTCCGTACGCGGGTCCGCCTCCAATCACACAGGTTTCGTCGAAGGGACATCCCACCTGGCTCACGGGGTCGCAGATTTCCTCCTGCCCCACACAGATGCCGTCATGCCATTGGACTCCCTGTTTCACCGAGCAGGTGGGCGATGCAGCCGGGCAGGGCAGGTATCCGTGGATCGAGCAGCCTGTGAGGCAGGCTCCCTGGTTGGGCGCATCCTTCAATTCAACGCAGGCCTTGGGAATGCCATCCAGGCAGACGTTTGTCGTGGTGGGGTCGCAGGCCGGACCGGGCATGCAGGCGCCCGTCGCGGGACTGGTGGGGATCGGGATGCAGGAGTCACCCGGGTCACAGCCGCTGATGCCCGGCAGGCAGAGTTCGCCGCAGAGTCCGTCGACGTCCAGGTCGTTCATGAGAAGGCAGCGCCCCGAGGGACCGCACTCCGCGTCGTCGGAGCAGGATGCCGTGCATACGCCGTTTCCGATGAGGAGGACGTCCCCGATGAGTTCGGCCCCGTCCGAGGGGACACAGGTCAGGTTGTCGCCACAGGCGGTGAGACCATCCGTGGGATCGCAATCTCCACCGCAGACGGGAGCGCCCATCAGATCGCAGAAGGGCGGACAGACTCCACAGTCGCCTGGGCAGTCCGTGCAGCTCTCGAACATGTCGCATTTCCCATCGCCACACACGACCGGGCAGGCGCCACAGTCCGCCGAGCAGAATTCACACTCCTCGTCGTCTGCGCACACGCCGTCTCCGCAGACGGAGCATTCGCCGCAGTCATCGGGACACGAGGAGCAGTCCTCATCCTCTGCACAGATCCCGTTTCCGCAGGGGCAGATTCCGCAATCTTCAGGACAGACCGCGCAATCCTCGAAGCCTTCCGTGTCGGCGCAATAGGTGTCGCCACACACCGGGGGACCGCATCCGAGAATGGGGGTTCCGTCGCAGACACCCAGGCTGCAGGTGTCTGTGCTGGTGCACTCGTTGCCATCATTGCATACATCTCCGTTGAAAAGAGAGAGGCATCCGTCTTCGGGATGGCATGGATTGTCGGTGCACTGGTTTCCTTCTTCGCAATTGATTTGGGTTCCCAGGCACTGCCCATTGCTGCAGAGGTCGTTGGTGGTACATGCGCTGGAGTCGTTGCATGCCCCGGCCGCCGCGATGTACTGGCATCCGGTTCCGGGGAGGCAGGAGTCGTTGGTACAGCTGTTGCCGTCGTTGCAGTCCGTGGCCTGCCCCGGAATGCAGTTGCCATCCGCGCAGCTGTCAAAGGCCGTGCAGGGCTCTCCATCGTCGCAGGGGGCATTGTTCGCGTTGTTCACGCAGCCTGTGGGCTCCAGACAGAAATCATCCGTGCAGGGGAGCCCGTCATTGCAGCTGAGACTGGTCCCTCCGCAGTCTCCACCCGCGCAGACATCTCCCGTGGTGCAGACGAACTCGTCATCGCACGCGACGGCGTTGGGGATGTGAGCGCATTCTCCCGTGGCGCTGTTGCATCCGTCGTCGGTACAGGGGTTGGTGTCGTCGCAATCCGGCAGCGTGCCCGTGCAGACGCCGGAGAGGCAGATGTCGGCAGCCGTGCAGCTGTCGCCGTCATCGCAGTTTCCGGTGGCGATGGTCACGGTGCACTCGGCCGTCAGAGGATCGCAGGCTTCCAGCGTACAGGGCTCGCCATCGTCGATACAGTTCACCTGTACGCCGACACAGAGTCCCTGGTCGCAGACGTCGTCTGTCGTGCACAGAGACCCGTCCTCGCAGGC
>CAVOCR010000046.1:0-8864 GCA_963694245.1 Myxococcota bacterium | reverse complement strand
CATGGGAATCCCCTGGGCGATGCGGGTGACCTTCACTTCAAAGGGCTGTGCGAGCCGCTTGAGATAGAGCGCGGTCGCTTCCCCTTCCACGCCCACGCTGGTTGCCGCGATGATTTCCTGAAGGTGGCCATTCCCCATGCGCTGCACCAGCGTATCGAGCATCAGATCCTCAGGCCCCACTCCTTTCAAGGGGGCAAGCGAGCCATGGAGCACGTGATACAGCCCCCGATAATGTCCTGTGGCTTCAAGCGCCAGGAGATCGGGGATGCCTTCAATGACACACACAGTGGAATCATCTCGGGTCGTATCCCGGCACACGGTACAGAGCCCCTCTTCAGTGATGTGGTGGCATTGGGGGCAGAGGGCGATGCGTGTGCGGGCACCCAGCACGGATTCCGCGAGTGTTGCCGCATACTCTTCAGGCTCCCGGAGGATGTAGAAAGCCAGGCGTGTCGCCGTCTTCTCCCCGATTCCGGGAAGGCGCGCGAGCGCGGCGACGAGCCGTTCCAATGACGCCGGAATCTTCATGGGGGTCTATTCCTCTTCGTCGAGGAGGCTGATCTGCTTCACTTCACCCGCGAAGGCATGGGTCAGCTGGGTGACGGCCGGGTGGACTTCTGCCGCATCGCGGCGCTGCTGCAATCCTTCATTGTGTTCCCGCTGATCCGTCTCAAAGGCGGATTCGAGGGACTGCTCCAGCTCGCCTCCGATTTCCACGCGGGTGTCGACTCCAAAGAAGACCTGTGCCGCCGCCATGAGGCGTTGATGGCGATCGGAGCCTGCTTGAAACTCTCCCCCGAAGAGTTCCGGGCGGAAACGAATTTGAAGCGTATCTCCCTGGGCTTCCAGGCGTCCCTGCGCGACTTCTCCTCCGAGCGGTGCGTCTTGAGCGAGCAGCCAGGAGCGGAAGCTTCGAATGGTCTCTTCATTGAGTGTTTGCGCGTCTGGGAGGGCGTCTGGAAGGGCTTCTCCTGCGATCGCGGCATTGTCCTCCGTGATCACCTCCACGAGGGGAATGGCGTCTTCCACGGGAAGGGCTTCGGGAGCCGGGACGACCGCCATCTCCTGGAGTTCCGTGATTTCCACGGGGCGGGTCTGGGCGACAGGATCCACGAAGTCGACCGCTGGAGAGGTTTCTCGAATCATGGCCGAGGCCACGGGACTGTTCGTCACCACGTCCATCATGGGCGTGATTGTCGTGGTCTCGGTCAGTGCCGGAGAACGCGCCTCCTCGGAAGGGAGAGCGAGAGTGGTCGATGCCGGTGACTCCACGAGAAGAGGTGCGGTCTCTTCCACCACGGGCGCCGGAGCTTCCATCACGGGCGCCGGAGCTTCCACCACGGGCGCCGGAGCTTCCACCACGGGCGCCGGAGCTTCCACCACGGGAGTCGGAGCTTCCACGACGGGAGTCGGAGCTTGCACCACGACGGGTGTCGGAGCTTGCACCACGACGGGTGTCGGAGCTTGCACCACGACGGGTGTCGGAGCTTCCGCCACGGGCGTACCCGCGACGAACGGTGTCGTTCGGAGCTCGGCTCCACCCTGCGCGAGTTGTTCCGTCAGAGCATCGATTCGGGAGACAAGAGCGTCGGCGGAGACCATGGGGCGGAGGGTCGTCATTCGGACGACGAGCATCTCGAGCACCAGTTGAGGGAATCGGCTTGTCGCGATTTCCTCGAGGCCCTTGAGAGCGGTTCGGAAGAGGCGTTGCAAGTCTTCCGGTGTTCGCGTGGTCCCGAGCTTCATCATGCTCGAGAACTCCGTCTCCGAGAGGTCGGTGGCTTCCCGAGCGCTGGCGTCGCCGATGCGGATGACGAGAAGGTCCCGGAGGAAATAGGCCAGTTCCCGTGTGAAATGCCGAGGTTCGCAACCAAAGTGATTCACGTCGTGAACGATTTTCATCGCCCGCGCCGTATCGTTCGTGAAAATCGACTCGAGGAGTCCGTGCAGCCACTTCCGGTCCGCGACGCCCAGGATTTCACTGACCTGGGCTGTCGTGATGGTGTCTCCGCCCGTCGCCAGAATGCGGTCCAGGAGGGAGAGGGAATCCCGTACGGAGCCCTCGCCTTCACGGGCGATGGCATAGAGCGCATCGGACTCGATGTTCGTGCCCTCTTTCTCGAGGATTCCTTCAAGGTGATGGATGAGCGTGCGTGCCGGGACGCGCTTGAAGTCGAACCGCTGGCAGCGGCTCAGAATGGTCACCGGAATCTTCTGGGGCTCGGTCGTCGCAAAGATGAAGAGCACATGGGGCGGGGGTTCTTCGAGCGTCTTGAGGAGCGCGTTGAAGGCCTCCTGTGTGAGCATGTGCACTTCGTCGATGATGTAGATCTTGTATTTGTCGCGACTCGGTGCGTAGCGGATTCCCTCCCGGAGTTCTCGAATTTCGGAGATGCCTCGATTGGACGCCCCATCGATTTCGAACACGTCCATCGCCGTTCCGTTGGCGATTTCAGTGCATGAGGAGCACGTTCCACAGGGGGTGGCTGTTGGACCTTCAGAACAGTTCAGGGCGCGTGCGAGGATCCGGGCGGTGGTGGTCTTGCCGACTCCACGGGCCCCTGTAAACAGGAAGGAATGCGCGACACGATCCATCGCGATCGCGTTGGTGAGCGTCTGCGTTACATGTTCCTGTCCGATCACCTCGGTGAAGGTGCTCGGTCGCCACTTTCTCGCCAGTACGAGGTAGCTCATGAAGCGCTCAGCAACGCGGGGTGGATTCCCCGGAGTAAAGGGTGACGACCAGGGCCCACACACAAGGCATTGCCGCTACCGTTGCTTCCTCCCGGACCTGGCGGAGTTCACGGCGTCGCCTTTGCAAAAGGCCCTGGTCATCAAAAACATCCCCACGGCCGGAGCCGTGGGGATGAAAGGGCAATTGGCGGAGAGGGTGGGATTCGAACCCACGGTACCTTGCGATACACACGAGTTCCAGTCGTGCACCATCGGCCTCTCGGTCACCTCTCCAATCTCAATTTTCACACTCAATGGAGGAGAGCAAGGGATTCGAACCCTTGGTGGCTCTCACCACACCTGATTTCGAGTCAGGCACCTTCGGCCTCTCGGTCAGCTCTCCATCGTCTCTCTGGGCGGCTTGCCTCTGCGTTCTTTCCGTAATTTCTGAAAGAACGCGCTGAGCAGTCCGCCACATTCTTCTGCGAGGACACCGCCGACCACTTCCAATCGGTGGTTGAGGCGCGGGTCCTCGGTCACGGCGTATAGACTCTTCACGGCCCCAGCCTTGGGGTCCTCGGCTCCGTATACCAGTCGCTTCACTCGTGCGTTGACGAGGGCTCCTGCGCACATCACACAAGGTTCCAGTGTGACGATGAGCGTGGTGTCATCGAGTCGCCAGTGTCCGCTGTGTGCGGCGGCGTCTCGAAGCGCCACGATCTCCGCGTGACCTGTCGGATCTCCGTCACATTCGCGTCGATTTCGCCCTCTTCCAAGGAGGGTTCCGTCTGAGGCGATGACGAGGGCTCCGACGGGGACGTCGCCGTCAACCGTCGCTTCCCGCGCAAGCTCGAGGGCTTGTCGCATCCAGTCTTCGTAGGAGTTCTCCAACGCGTTGTTCGTCCTTTTTCCGTTGCACCCGGAGGTGCGCCCCGAAGGGAAGGCAAATGGTACGCCCGAGAGGATTCGAACCTCTGACCTGTGGTTCCGTAGACCACCGCTCTATCCAGCTGAGCTACGGGCGCATTGCATGCAAGCATCTGGCGGAGAGGGAGGGATTCGAACCCTCGGTGGGTTGCCCCACACTCGCTTAGCAGGCGAGCACCATCGGCCTCTCGGTCACCTCTCCAGATTGATTTGCTGTCGGACTTTTGGAAGTCACGACGCGTTGGCGGAGGAGGTGGGATTCGAACCCACGGTGCCTCTCGACACGGCGGTTTTCAAGACCGCTGCCTTCGACCACTCGGCCACCCCTCCGTGTTCGTTTGGGTCGGCTGTTCTGCCGTCCGCCGTGAATTGTCATAGAACGCGCCGTGTCCGGCGTTTCAGGCGGCCAACTATAGGTTCGGTCCGAGCGGTTGTAAACCCTGTTTCAAAGGTGGGCTTCACAGTGTTGTTGGATTGAAAAAAAAACGACGTACTGAAGTCGAATTCAGGGGGCCTGGATTCGTTCGGCTCCGCCCATGTGGGGTTGCAGGACCGCTGGAATTGCGATCGATCCGTCGGATTGTTGGTAGTTCTCGATGATCGCCATCACCGTACGGCCGATGGCGAGGGCGGATCCATTGAGCGTGTGGACGAACGCGGGCTTGGCTCCTTTCTCAGGGCGGTAACGGATGGATGCTCGTCGCGCCTGGAAGTCTCCGCAGTTGCTGCAGCTCGAGATCTCGCGAAATCGGTTCTGACCCGGCAACCAGACTTCGATGTCGTAGGTCTTTTGTGCGCCGAACCCCAGATCTCCCGTGCACAGCGTCATGACGCGGTAGGGCAGCTCCAAACGCTTGAGCACCTCTTCCGCGTGTTGTGTCAGCGCTTCCAGCGCAGCCTCGCTCTCCTCGGGGGCTACAAAATGAACCAACTCGACCTTTTGGAATTGATGCAATCGCGTGAGTCCCCGCGTGTCCTTCCCGTAGCTCCCCGCCTCCTGGCGAAAACACGAGGAGTAGGCGACGTAGCGAATGGGCATGTCACCTTCGAGGATCTGCTCCCGATGCATGTTGGTCACGGGGACCTCAGCAGTGGGAATCAGGAATTTTCCGTCGGTGGTTTGAAAGGCGTCTTCTTCGAATTTCGGCAGCTGGTTCGTTCCCACCATGGCTTCGCGGTTTACCAGGTAGGGGGTCAGCACCTCCTCGTATCCGTGCTCTTCCGAGTGGAGGTTCAGCATGAAGTTCATCAACGCCCGCTCCAGGCGCGCTCCCGCCCCCCGGTAGAGGGCGAATCGGGAGCCACTGATGCGTGCGGCGGCGGCGAAATCGAGGATTCCGAGCGTCTCTCCGAGTTCCACGTGCTCTTTGGGCTCGAATGCGAAGGTGGGGATTTCGCCGTGGGTTCGAACCAGGATGTTGTCGTCCTCCCCCTTCCCCACGGGCAGGTCGGCCGCTGGGAGGTTCGGGAGATGAAGGAGCTTCTCGTGGAGCGTGTCTTCGACCTCTCCTCGCTTCGTCTCCAGGTCCTTCAGCTCCGCTCCGAGCGTCTTCAAGCGCTCCCGAGCTGTCGCCATCTCGGCGGGATCCGTGTCCTTTTGACGGAACGCTTCCGAGAGCTGGCGCTGCTCATGACGTCCTGTGTCGTAAGCCTGAATCAGCGTCTTGCGCTGCTCATTGAGCGTGAGGATGGGAGCGAGATCGACTTCAGTCTGGCGGGACTCAAGTCGTTCTTGAACTTCGGAAGCGTTGTCGCAGACGAATCGCAGATCATGCATGAAGCACTCCGAATGATTCAGTCAGCATCCGCTGACGAGGAGGTTCCCGAACGTCCACCTCGAAGATCGATGACGAAGGGGCTCGCCGGTTTGGGCGGCGCGGCCGCCGGCGGAGGCGTCCTGGGAAGACTCGCAGCTGCCGGTTTCGCGATCGGTGCGCTGGGAATGGACTCTGCGGTATTTTTCGGTCCGGGACTCGGGGCATTTCCAGAGGCTGAAGCCGCGGCTCGAGGAGCTTTGGGTGCAGCGTTTCCTTCCCGGGTTCCTTCGGGTGCGGCGTTGCTGCCTTCCCCATTGGCTCCCGTCGTTGCCTCGTCGCCTGAACCGCGATTGCGTCCGCCTCGACCACGTCGGGAGCGTCCACCTCGGGAGTCTTCCTTGCCCTCGCTGCTGGCGGATGCGGTGGAGAGGGAGGCTGCTGCGGTGTTCGCGTTGCTGCTCTCTTCTCCTCCTTCTTCGGTGCGCGCCCCGCGCCCTCGTCGGCCGCGGCGCCTACGGCGACGACGGACGGGACCGTCCTCTCCCGCGGCATCCGCTCGTTGAACGCTCTTTTCCTGGGCTTTCTCCTCACTGGACCTGGAGTCCGTGTTGGAGGCCGCCGAGCGGGGCCGCGAGGACTTCTTTTCGCCGCGGGAAGAGCGGGTTTCGTTGCGTCCTCCCTCGTTCTTTCGTCCGCGTGTTCCGCGCCCACCTCGTTTTTCTGAACTGTCCCGACGATCCCGATCCCGATCCCGATCCCGGGAACGTTCGTTTCCTCGACTGGCAGGGGTGCGACGGCGTGCAGGTTGTGCTGGTTTTTCCGGCTCCGTGCTCCCAAAGAGTCCCTTCACCCAGGCCCCGATTCTCTGTAGAAGCGAGGGCTCCATCGACTTGAGTTGCAGGTTGCGTTCCCGCTCCGCTTTCAGTCGGCGTGTCTCCGATTCGAGACGGGATGCATGCGCACGACTGGTGATGCTCGCCGCATTGTCTTCAATGTCCTTGTAGACATCTCCGAAATTCGGGGCATCCGGGATGTCGCGAAAGATCACGTCTCCCCGTTTGGCGTTTCCGCTTTCGCGTCGAATGGTTTCGCTTTGAACAAGGTCGATTTTCTGGACGGTCTGAGTCGGCTTCCCGCGGCCCTGTCGCTCCAGGGATTCCAGCGTCGCTTCTGTCGGGAGAAGATCGGTGTCCGCGTGGACTTCGACGAGCACGCGTCGCTCGACCTCCAACATGTAGAGTTCCCGACGTTTCCGGTTCAGAAGGAAGTTCGCAACAGGCGTGGGCGCTCGCACCACGACCTGATGAAGGCGTCCGCCCGCTGTGGCTTCCCGCACTCTGCGCAGGAGGTACATTCCGGCCGATTCGGGGGTGCGAATCACCCCCTGTCCCGCGCAGTGCGGACAGCGGTCGAAGCTGGCGCGCATCAGCGTGGAGCTGAGGCGCTGACGGCTCATTTCCAGGAGGCCAAATTCGCTGATTCGGGCGAATTTCCGTCGCGCCTTGTCGTTTTTGAAGGCGTCTCTGAGCGTGTCTTCAACCTCGCGAATACGCTTGCGATCCCGCATGTCGATGAAGTCGACGATGATGAGTCCGCCGAGATCGCGGATGATGACCTGTCGTGCGATCTCGCGCGCGGCCTCCACGTTCGTCGTGTAGGCCGTGTCCTCGATTCCGTCTCCCTTCACGCGTCCCGAGTTCACGTCGATCGCGACGAGAGCCTCGGTCGAATCGATGACGATCGAGCCGCCGGATCGAAGCGGGACCTTGCGGGAGAAGACCTCTTCGATCTGATCCTCGATGCCCTGCTTGATGAAGAGGGGTACGGAACCCATGTAGTGCTTGAAGACGTCCACGAACTGGGGCATCAGGAGTCCGACAAATTCGAGCACCTCCTGATGCGCCATCGCATCGTCGATCAGGACTTCCGTGATGTCTTCGGTGAAGTAGTCGCGCACCGAGCGAACAGCGAGGCTCCGATCCTCATAGAGGAGTCCGGGATGCTTGCGCTCGTCGTAGGCCGTCTGGATCACGTCCCACATTTTCGTGAGATAGGCGAGATCCTTGTGCAGTTCCTCTTCCGAGCATTCGGTGCCCGCGGTGCGCACGATGGTGCCGAATCCCTTCGGCATTTCCATGTCCTTCAGGATGTCTTTCAGTCGATCGCGCTCGTCGTCGCTGATTTTGCGACTGATGCCGCTTTTGTCGCTCTCGCTGATGAGGACGAGGTAGCGGCCCGGCACCGAGAGGTGCGTGGACAGTGTGGCGCCCTTGTTCCCGATCTCATCTCGCACCACCTGAACCATCAGCTCCTGCTTGGGCTTCAGGATCTGGGTGATCGAGGCGTTCTTGTCGAGACCCTTCGGGTACAGATTGGGGTGAATTTCCGAGAGAGGCAGGAATCCCTGCTTGTCGGCACCAAAGTCGACGAAGGCTGCTTGAAAGCTGGCCTCCACCTTGTGGACGACGCCCTTGTAGACGTTGCCCTTGACCTGGTCATGATTTCGCGTCTCGAGTTCAAGATTCTCGAGACGACCGCCCTCCGTAATGGCGACGCGGGATTCGTCCGCGTCCACGTTGATCAGCATTTTGCGTGTCATGGAATGTCACGTTCTCCGTCGCGGTCTCGATCGGCTTCATTCCGACTCTGCACACACTTCGTGTCGCATTGTTCGGGGCGTTCGAGGTCCGCTGTTGGTTGGTTTGGAACATGGCAGCTGTTGAAGTCGGCTCGCCGCATGGCGCCGTCTGGCTACGTTCCAAGGCCTGGTTTTCCCATCGTGTCGACGTCTCTGGAGATGTTTCCGCGCTTCGGTGTCCTGCCTCAGCTGCCGATGTGTTCGGCGCAAGGCGGTGAGTTCCGAAGGGAGCGGGAGCCATCTGTTGAAGAAGTCGTTTCATCGATGAAAGGTTCCAACCGGTCGCATGAAGCAGCGAACCGGCGGTGTCTGAAGAGTCTGGTGCATTCGAATGTCGGGGTTGATTCATGGCGAGGAGGCGCAGGCGCGCACCAGTTCCGTTGCCGACGAAGATCGTCGAATCGCGGAGCACCAGCGCAGCTAGCGGCAGCATTGCCATGGTCAATATGGTCAGGACGATACCCAAGAACTCATAACCCGTTGTTCGATTGGGCGAGCCATGAATGGCCCACGGAGCGCAATCTATGCGTTCGATGAGGGCAAGTCAATGTTTCGATTGCAGGGGCTCGCATTCTCTCGTGTCATGCAGGGGAGTGGCGTGTTCGCGGAGGCCTGGAAGAATCCCTGCGTTGGATCTTCCACGTCGATTTCCAGGGGTGAATCCGGGGGATTTAGGGAGTTGAAGGCATGAAAAAACCCCGAGGGGAGCAGGAAGTCTGCCGTGTGCGCCCGGTGGAGCGCACCCTCGAGGTCGGCGGTTGCCCGGGTCCTGAGCTTGCCACCTTTTGCGTTTGTTTGAACGCTCAGGAGGAAACCACCTCACCATTCACCGGTTTCGAAATAGACACGTGATCACCTCCTTTGCCTGC
>CAVOCR010000045.1:0-8911 GCA_963694245.1 Myxococcota bacterium | reverse complement strand
CCTCGAGCTCTGTCCTCTCGCTGGGCACGGGATGCGAGACGTCGCGACCGGAGGGAGTGTCATCGGAGGCATTGGCGTCGTCTCTGGGGTGGAATGCCTCATCACCGCGAGCGAATCCACCATCAAGGGAGGGGCGATCAACGAGATTGGCCTTCAAAAATCACTCCGACTCGGAGCGATTGCGACTGAAAATCGCCTGCCGTCGATCACTCTCACCGAATCTGCCGGCGCAGACCTCCCCAACCAATCCAAGATCTTCACGGCCGGAGGCGCCACGTTTCGGGGCATCACCCAACGCTCCAAAGCTCGCATCCCCACCGTGTGCATCGTCTTCGGAAGCTCCACAGCAGGCGGCGCATACCTCCCGGGAATGAGTGATTACACGGTGATGGTGAAAGAAGCCGCGCAGGTCTATCTCGCCGGGCCTCCTCTGGTCAAAATGGCCACAGGCGAAGAAACGGATCATGAGACCCTGGGCGGAGCCGAGATGCACAGCCGGGTCTCCGGCGTCAGCGACTATCTGGCCAACGACGAGGTCGATGCGATCCGCATGGGGCGCGAAATCATCAGTCATCTCCACTGGGAGAAGCGATGGCCAGCGGGCGGAGGAGCGATCGAAGCCCCGCTGCACGATCCCTCAGAGCTCCTGGGGATCGCGTCAGCCGACCTCAAGATCCCCTACGATGCCCGCGAAGTGATCGCCCGCATCGTCGACGGGTCGCGCTTCAGCGAATTCAAACCTCTCTATGGCGAAACTCTGGTCTGCGGATGGGCATCCATTCATGGCCATCCCGTGGGTGTGCTCGCGAACAACGGCGTCCTCTTCTCCGAAAGCGCGAACAAGGGCGCCCAGTTCATTCAGCTCTGCAACCAGACCGACACCCCCTTGATCTTCCTCCAGAACATCACGGGATTCATGGTCGGAAGCCAATATGAGCAGGAAGGGATCATCAAGAACGGCGCAAAGCTGATCAATGCAGTATCCAACAGCACTGTCCCCGCGCTGACGGTGATGACAGGAGCGAGCTACGGTGCCGGAAACTACGCGATGTGTGGTCGGTCCTACGCCCCGCGCTTCCTCTTCACATGGCCTCAGCATCGGATCGCCGTCATGGGCGGGGAACAGCTCGGCGGTGTGCTCGAGATCATCCAGCGGGAAGCCGCCGCACGAAAGGGAATTGAAATCGACGAAGAGGGCCTGGGAATGATGCGCCAGATGTTCCAGATGCAAATCGAAAAGGAATCCACGGCATTCTACGCCACGGCTCGTCTCTGGGACGACGGGATCATCGATCCCCGAGACACCCGCGACGTCCTCGGCATCAGCCTCTCAGCCATCGCCAATGAAGAGGTGAAGGGAACCACCTCCTTTGGCGTCTTCCGCCATTGATCGGAGCAGACATGGGACGCATTCAGAGCATTCTCATCGCCAACCGCGGCGAAATCGCCGTCCGGATCGCCCGTTCCGCGAGGGATCTCGGCATTCGAACGATCGCCGTGTATTCCGATGCGGACGCGAACGCCCTGCATGTCCATGCAGCGGACACGGCGGTTCACATCGGAGGCGCTCCCAGCGTGGAGAGCTACCTCTCCATCGAGGCCCTCCTCGATGCGGCCCAGAAAACAGGGGCCGACGCCATTCATCCCGGATATGGATTTCTCAGCGAGAACCCGGCGTTCGCACGCGCCTGCGACGAGGCGGGGATCCTGTTCATTGGACCGAGCGCAGAGGCCATGGAGGCCATGGGGCTCAAATCCGTGGCCAAGAAGCTCATGGATCGCGCCGGAGTGCCGACCGTTCCGGGATTCAACGGTGAAAATCCCACGGATGCGGAGCTGATCGCTGCTGCAGTGGAGGTCGGATACCCCCTTCTGGTGAAGGCATCGGCGGGCGGAGGTGGACGCGGAATGCGGCGGGTCGACTCCGAATCCGATCTCGCAGAAGCCATCCGCTCTGCGCGACGGGAATCGAAGGCGGCGTTCGGAGACGATACCCTGCTGCTGGAACGCTACATCGAGAACCCGCGACACATTGAATTCCAGATATTGGGAGACACGCACGGGAACGTCATCCACCTCTTCGAGAGAGAGTGCTCGATTCAACGACGTCACCAGAAAATCATCGAGGAGACCCCCTCCACCGCCCTGGACGACTCCCTTCGAACACAGATGGGAGAAGCAGCGGTCCAGGCCGCGAAAGCGATCGATTATGTCGGTGCAGGCACCATCGAATTCATCCTCGCGCCCGACGGGGCCTTTCATTTCCTCGAAATGAACACACGCCTCCAGGTCGAGCACCCCATCACGGAGTGCATCACGGGAATCGACCTCGTCACCGAGCAGATTCGAATCGCGGAAGGATGCGCGCTTTCCTGGGACGCCGAGTCGCTCACGACATCCGGTGCTGCGGTGGAATGCCGGATCTACGCGGAAGATCCGGAAAAGAGTTTTCTTCCCGCCAATGGCACCCTGCTGGATTGGCACCTTCCCGCGCTCGAGGGCATTCGCATCGACTCTGGAGTGGCGACAGGGGACGAGATCTCCATCCACTACGATCCGATGCTTGCGAAGGTCATCGCCACCGGACGGGACCGAGACGAAGCGCATCGCCGAATGCAGCATGCTCTTGAGCAGCTCTCGATCCTGGGTGTCACCACCAATCGCGGATTCCTCCTCCAGATCCTGAAGCACCCCGCATACCAGGCCGGAGACATCGATACGCATTTCATCGCTTCCCATTTTGGAGACGAGCCGGCGGCCGAGAAAAGCGAAGAAGCCGCGCTGAACGCCGCAATCGCCGCAACACTCCTCGCGACCGAAGCCCGGGATCCGGGGCGAATCCTCAAGGACATCCGACCCGGATGGCGCAACAATCGATTCTCCGACCCGACCACCACATGGATGAACGGGGAAGAGGCGATTCCCGTCTCCCGAGGAGAATGGACGACACGCGGCTGGGCCATGCACTCCGGAGAGACCCCCCGCATTGCCCGCATCGTTGCGCAAGACGGGGCCGCTGTTCGCGTCGAAATCGACGGTCAGATTCATCCTCTACGAGTCGTCGTGGACGGAGAAAACACCCATGTCCATACGGCGCCTCACTCCATCGCGCTCTCCTGCGCGCCGCGTTTCCCCTCCACGGAAAGCATGGACCTTGCCTCCGGATGTGTCGCCCCGATGCCTGGTAAAGTCCTCTCCATGGCGGTCTCAGAAGGAGATTCCGTGGAACAGGGAGACCCCATCGCGATCCTCGAAGCGATGAAGATGGAGCATACGGTGACAGCACCCCACGCCGGAGTCATTCAATCACTCCTGGTGGCTCCCGGAGACCAGATCGATGGCGGAGCTCCCCTCGTGATTCTCGAAGAGACCTAATCCGACTCCGGAACATTCACATGGTCAAAGGGACAGTGTCGGCAGGCGGATCCGCAGCAGGATCCCCGCGCCAGATGGGCGAGACGTGTAAACACCCTGCGGCCCGTGGCGGGATCCCGATACGATTCCCACCCTTTCGCGCAGGCCGCCTCATGTCCCTTTCGCCAGGCTTCTTCCAAAACACTCCCTCCCGAACCCCCAAAATCGTCCGGGATGAAACCGTCCCCGTCAATGGAGACCAACCTTCCATTGAAGGTTCCTGTCGTGCCGTGTAGTTTCGCGATCCGTGTGGGGACGCCCCAGGAGGTCACCATGAGTCGTACATCCATCCTCATCGCCGCCGTATTCCTGCTGATGACAGGCACCTCGAACGCAGACACTCCTCTACCCGTCATCGACCCCGCGACCACCGGGAATGCGCCCAGTGGCCATGTGAGCGTGGATGTCCTCCTCAGCATTGAGGACCTCGCAGGCGCCCTGGGAGACGGGGAGAAGGGGCTGACAGTCGATTTCACGCATGTGACAACGCTCCTGGACGGGAGCCCCATGGACCCGACCACACTCTACGGCGTGGCCAGCTTTGGCCCGTGGCCGTTCGAGGCCCGCCAGACCCGCTACGATCGAAAACGCCCGCGATTCACCATCGATGTGGTGAAGGGACGCGCTGTTCTCCCGGTGCAGAAACTCCTGGAGCCTCGCTACAATACCGAGGACTGGAGCGATGCGGGGACCGTCTCCATTCGCTACGAGCTCTATGAGGTCCGCCCTGGCCCCGACCGATTCCTCGGTATCTTCGACAGCTTCGCCGCATTTCGAAAGACGCCGGAGGGCATTCGAAATGAAGTGGCCCTTCTCGAAGGCCCTCTCATCCACATGCTCGACAGCCGTCATCCGGAGACCCTCCAGATTTCGCTCCGAACCAGCCGCGCATCCCGGCCGACCGTGGTACTGGACGACAAACGACGCTTTCCCGCGACACGCTCGGACACACGCCACGTGTTTACCGTGGACGGACTCGAAGCCGGGAGCGCCTCGGGATACCGCGTGGAACTGAACGGCGAGCTCAGTCCCCGACACCGACTTCTCGCGGCCTCTCCGCTCGGATCGGCGACCATGACATTCGCCTACGCGGGCGATGCACGCTCGGGTCACGGAGGAGGAGACGCCAATGTCATGGGCGTAAATCACGGATCCCTCGACGACCTCCTGGTGCAAGCGCATCGCGCAGAAGTCGAGGTCATGGTCTTCGGAGGGGACATCATCAACGGCTACACCTCCTCGCCTGCCGACTTCCGTGCGCAGATTCATTCGTTCAAGCAAGCCGCTGCAGGGCTCTGGTCCGAACGCCCCCTCGTCACAGCGCTCGGGAATCACGAGGCCCTCTATCGCGCCTTTCAGAAGAGCAACGGTCGACACATCTATCTGGACCGATGGCCCTATGCGACCGAAAGCACGGAAGCGATCTTCGCGGACGAACTGATTCAACCGACAAACGGTCCACGGACCTCGGACCCACGACGCCCCTCGTACTCGGAGAACGTCTTCAGCTGGCATCAGGGCCCCGTGAAATTCATCGCGTTCAACAACAACTACTGGATGGCCCGAGGCTCGAAGACTCATGGGGGATGTCCGGAGGGCTACCTTCTGGAGGACCAGCTCACGTGGATCCTGTCCGAAGTGGCCGCTGGAGACCAGGACCCCACGACACGCTTCATCGTGCTCTTCGCCCAGGAGCCCCTCTTTCCCAACGGCGGGCATCCTCACGATTCCATGTGGTATCTGGGAAACAATGCGATCCGTGCACGGGCCGTTCCGAAAACGGGAGGCCCGGTCCAGGAACTCGGCCCGGGCATTCTGGAAGTCCGGGATCGCCTGCTCCGGGGTCTGGGGAAGAGCCCCAAGGTGGCCGCAGTCCTCGGATCCGATGAACACGCCTATCACCGAATGCTTGTCTCAAAGGACGTCCCCATCGGGGATCTTCGAATCGATGACCCCGACGGCGATCAGAAAATCTGTCAGGAAGGAGAGCGATGCTCCCCGCTCCACGACCTGGGACTTCCCTTCTGGTCCATCGTCTCGGGTGGAGCGGGCGCGCCCTTCTACAACGAAGAGAAGACGCCCTGGAACAGCTATTGGCGAGCGCGGGGAGAAGGCGAGCTGCAGAGCGCGTATTATGTCCACACCTCCCAACAGCACATCTGCATCTTCCGGATCGATGGAAACAAGCTCACCCTGGACGTCCATGACCGCCACGGCGAAGTCCTGGATCACGTCGAGGACCTCATGAGCATCAAACACCAGCTCCCCCTTTAGCGAGGACCCAGACATGCACACTCATCCCTGGAAAACGAGCGCATTCTTCGCACTCCTTGCCGTGATCGGCCTGAGCGCTCCCGAGGCTCAGGCGCACCCCAGGCACCTGAAGAAATTCAATCAGGCGGATTCCTTTCGTCAGCTGGAGGAGATCCTTCCGACCCCCGATCGTCTCCGTCTTGGCTCCGGCGCTCCCGGACCCGATTACTGGCAACAGAAAGTCGACTATGTGATCGATGTCCGAATCGATGACGCCAGCCAACGGCTCGAGGGAAGCGAGCAGATCACCTATTTCAACCGCTCCCCCGACCCTCTCACCTATCTCTGGGTCCAGCTCGATCAGAACCGCTTCGCTCATGAAGCCGACAGCGCGCTCATCGACCCCGCCCCCGACATGGAGAAGATCCGCTATTCCAAGCTACGCCAGATCACGGCGCGGGAGATCTTCGATGGCGGCTACCGCATCCATGCCGTGAAGGACACGCGTGGGCGGGATCTGCCCCACACGATCGTAAAGACGATGATGCGCATCGATCTGCCGACTCCTCTGGATTCCGGGGAGAAGTTCCGATTCTCGATCGACTGGAGCTTCAACATCATCGAGGCTCGGGCCATCTGGGGACGGGGGGGCTACGAATACTTCCCCGACGACAAGTCCTACCTCTACGAGATGGCGCAATGGTTTCCCCGAATGGCGCCCTACACAGACGTCAATGGGTGGCAGAACAAGCAGTTCCTCGGACGCGGGGAGTTTGCTCTTGAATTTGGCGACTACACGGTACGCATCACGGTCCCGGACAATCATGTCGTCGCGTCCACTGGCACCCTGCAAAACCCGCGGTCCGTGCTCACGAAGACCTGGCGGAAACGACTCAAGAAGGCGGCCCGTTCCGATGAACCCCTCTTCATCATCACGCCAGAAGAAGCGAAACTGAACGAGGCAGTGGAAGCGAAAGGAACGAACACCTGGGTATTTGAAGCCGAGAATGTTCGGGACTTCGCCTTCGCCGCATCCCGAAAGTTCATCTGGGATGCCGCGCGCCCCACAGTGGAGGGAAATCGCGTCTGGGCGATGAGCTACTACCCTGGAGAGGCGGAGCCGCTCTGGAGCCGCTACTCCACGCACGCGATCATTCATACCCTCGTCGAATATTCCCGCCGCACGGTGCCCTACCCCTACCCCGTCGCCATCTCTGTCAACGGGCCTGTCGGAGGCATGGAGTATCCGATGATCTGCTTCAACGGTCCCCGACCCGAGAAGGACGGCACGTACACCAAGCGGACCAAACGGGGCCTGATTGGCGTGATCATCCATGAAGTCGGTCACAACTGGTTCCCCATGATCATCAACTCTGATGAGCGTCAATGGACCTGGATGGACGAGGGGTTGAACACCTTCGTGCAATACCTCGCTGAGCAGACCTGGGAGGAGGATTATCCTTCCTGGCGAGGCGAGCCGGAGAAGGTGGTCAAATACATGACCAGTCCCAATCAAGTCCCCATCATGACCAACTCGGAATCTCTCCATCAGTTCGGGAACAACGCCTACGCCAAGCCTGCCACCGCTCTCAACATCCTTCGAGAAACCATCCTGGGAGCGGAGCTCTTCGACTTTGCATTCAAGGAATTCTCACAACGCTGGGCATTTCGACGCCCCATGCCCGCGGATCTCTTCCGAACGCTGGAAGATGCCTCGGGGGTTGATCTGGATTGGTTCTGGCGCGGCTGGTTCTACTCCACCGATCATGTGGATATCGCCATCGGAAAGGTGCAGCGATTCCGTCTGGAGACACGCGATCCAGAGGTCGACAAGCCCCGCGCACGTGCAGAAAGAGATGCGGAGCCGACCACGCGCTCCAGCGAGCGGTTCAAGCCCCAGGACAAGCGCACCGATCGCTACCCCAATCTCCTGGACTTCTACAGCCGATACGATGCGTTGGATGTGACCGACAGCGACCGAAGAGAGTACGACACCCTCCTCGAAGACCTGGAGCCTCATGAGAAATCGACGCTCGCGACCACCGATCATTTCCTCCACGTCGAATTCTTGAACCTCGGGGGCGTTGTCATGCCACTGCTCCTGGAGTTCACCTACGAGGATGGAAGCCAGAGCACCCTGCAGATCCCCGCCGAAATCTGGCGACAGAACAACGAGAAGGTGTCGCGGCTCTTCGCCACGAAGAGCCCGATCGTTCGCGTTCAACTGGATCCACGCCTCGCGACCGCGGACGCGGATCGTTCCAACAACTCCTTTCCTTCGGAAGCCCTCCCTGCGACCTTCCAGCTGCACAAGAAGGAGAAGCTGAAGAATCCAATGCAAAAGGCCACAAAAGACGCCAGACTCCGTGCTGAAAAGGCGGAGGAGGAGGCGTTGAAGAAGAAGGAAGAGAGTGAAGAGAGTGAAGAGAGTGAAGAGAGTGAAGAGAGCCCTGCTTCCACCCCACCGGCGACCACGCCCCTTGAGGAAGACACCCCATGAAAGTCACATTCATCACGACGGGCGGGACCATCGACAAGGTGTATTTCGACGCCAAGGGCGGGTTTGAGATCGGAGATTCCGAACTCCCGCGCATGTTGGAAGAGAGCCATGTCGCGCTCCAATGGGAAGTCCTCGAGCTGATGAAGAAGGACAGCCTCGACATCACAGAGGCGGATCGCGCCATTCTCCACGAGACCATCGAAGGAATCGACTCCCCGCGGATCGTGATCACCCATGGAACCGATACGATGGTCACCTCAGCCCAGTACCTTCAAGACATTCGAGACAAGACCATCGTCTTGACCGGATCTCTCAGCCCCGCCCGGTTCAGAGCATCCGACGCCGTGTTCAATGTAGGAGCGGCCCTTACCGCGGCGCAATGCATGCCACCGGGAGTGTGGATCTGCATGAATGGGCGGATCTTTCCCGCCAGCGACGTTCGGAAGAACATCGAAGAGAATCGGTTCGAACGTCTGTCGAGAGACTAGCGGAACCTACGCGGCGTGGTGATGCCACTTCTGCGTGTTCTTGTAGTTTCGCTTCGCTGGTTTGTCTCCAGCTGGATAGCTTTGGAAGAGCTCACCCCATCCCGTCTTCATGAACTCGCGGATGTGCTTCGCCCCCACGGTCGGATACCAGATCCCGTCGTGATAGAGGTTGGACGCAAAAGGAGCCCAGAACATGAGCGGACTGTGTAGAAGGAGTCTTCGCAAGGGTCGAAGAGGGCCCTTCCGGATCATCTGG
>CAVOCR010000044.1:0-8946 GCA_963694245.1 Myxococcota bacterium | reverse complement strand
TTTGATCTCGAGACCCTCACCTTTGGAGAGGGGAGCGTCAGCGTTCTGGATCCGAAATCCCGGGAACTCGTGGGCAGTCTTGCGATCTCTGCCCGAAACCCACAGTTCATCGAGGCGACTCAGACCCGAGTTCACGTGGTGTCGAGTGGAGAAACGAGATTTCAGATGGATTCGGGGTTTGTCCACGCAGTGAGCGATGGGGCATTGGATGTCTTCTCCCGCTTTGAACTGGATGCGGGCGAGCCGTTGTTTTCGGTCGCCCTTCCCCGACATCCGGACGTCCCCACCATGGGGGCGCCGGGAAGTTTCGTGGTGCTTCCCGATGAGAGCGCGGCCTACCTGGGCCTCGGGTTGTCCGCCCACCTCTATCGCGTGGATTTGAGGACGGGCACGCTGACTCGGGGACCCATGAATCCCATCGTGGTACGCGAACACGCTGGAAATGATACCCTGGCGCTGGCGCTTCATCCCGACGGAGATGTCCTCGTGGCGAGCTTCATCACCAATCAACTGCATCGCCTCGATCCCGAGACGGACTCCTGGGTGGGGGAACCCATTGATCTTTCGTTTACCGGGGATCTCGAGGGAGCGCTGGACCTGGTGGTTCTCCCCGATCATGCGCCGGATGTCTTCGTGCTGATGGCAGCGGCCAATACGGTCACGGGATGGACCTCCAGTGAGGGTCAGAGAGGAGTCTCTCCCGCCTTGTTTCCGGTGGGACCCATTGCGAATCGTCTCGTCGCGTCTTCCGGTGCCCTCTGGGTCGTGAATTCGGGAGCGAATGCGATCACGCGTCATTCCCTCGAGACAGGTGGAAGCCGGAACCATGTCGTGTTTTCTCCGGGGTCCAATCCCTGGGACATGGCGGTGGACGCCTCGTCGTCACGCGGGTATGCGACCCTCTGGGCCACACATCAGGTCGCGGAGTTCGATCTGGAGAGTGGGGAGGTCACATGGCTGCTGCACTGAGGATGTTCCTTCCGATCGTCTGGCTGCTTTCGAGCTGTACGCCGACCCCCTCCATGAACCGTGCAGTGGAGTCGCGCCGTGCGCCGGAACGCATTGTTTCTCTGGCACCGGGTCTGACTGAGCTGGTGTTTGCGCTTGGAGCGGGAGAACGCCTCGTCGGTAGCACAACGGCCTGCGATACGCCGGAGGCCGCTCAGGCCGTGTCTCGTGTGGGAGATTTTGGAACGGTTGGGCACGAGGCGATTCTGGGGCGTACGCCGGATCTCGTTCTCGCGGTCGAAGGGGCGGTGGATTCCAGAATGGTGGTGGAACTCAACGCGATGGGAGTCGTCACCCAGGCTTTGCCCATGGGCACGATCGCAGAGATCAGGACCACGATTCAGCGGATCGGGGTGCTTCTTCACGTTTCTGAAAATGCCCGTCGTCTTTTAAGCAGTCTGGAATCGGATTGGAGGCGTCTTGGCCATGCGCACGGATCAAAGCGGCCCGTCCGCACTTTGTTGGTGCTGGGCGCCCGTCCCCTGCATGTCGTGAGCCCGAAGAGTTTTGCGGGGGAATTGTTGGAAGCAGCGGGCGGACTCAATGTGGTCTCGTCAGAAGGACCGGCGTACCCGACATGGACCCTTGAACAAGTGGTCGCAGCGCGACCCGAGGTGATTCTTCTGACGCGGATGTCGGGGGCCACTCCCGCGTTGTTTGAGAGCTGGTCGTCCATCCCAGCTGTGCGAGATGGTCGTGTCCATGTTCTCACTCAAGATGATCAGGTCCTGCGTCCGGGGCCTCGTCTCGCGGAAGGCGCGAACATTCTCGCTGGTTTTCTTCATCCCGCTTTCGGGAAGCCCGGAGAAGCGCGATGAGTGAAGGTGTTCAGCTTCTGACACGTCGTCGTTTGATGGGAGTCGTTGTGTTTGGGTTGGCATTCGCCGCGGTGGCGATCGCTGTCTCGGTTGGCGTGGGAAGCTACGATGTCGTGTGGGCGAATGTCTGGGCGGGTGTCGAGGGAGCAGATCGACAGGTCGCGATCCATCGCATCTTGCGCTCGCTTCTAGCGTTTGCGGTGGGTTCGTCGCTGGCGTCGGTCGGCTGTGTGTTTCAGGCCCTTACGCGCAACCCACTCGCAGATCCTTTTCTTCTGGGAGTGAGTGGGGGCGCGGCGCTGGGGGCCACGGGGCTCATGGCCGCGGGGATTTCCACCTTCACGATCGCCCAATGGACGATCCCGGCGACGCCATTGGGGGCCTTTGTGGGCGCGCTTCTCGCGTTGAACGTGGTTCACCATCTCTCCGTTGTCCGGGGACGCATTCAAGTGCACCGAATTCTGCTGGTGGGCGTGGTGTTCAATTTCTTCGCTTCTGCTCTGATCATGGGAATCAAAGCGCTGATTCCGGTGGAGTCGATTCGAACTGTGATGCTGTGGTTGATGGGTAGCCTCGCGGGTTTGAAACCGAGTCATGAAGCGTTCGGAGAGCTCGTGATCGTGGGGGGGCTGGTCCTGCTCGGGACCGGATGGATGGTTCTCAATGCACGCGCTTTGAACGTGGCGAGTCTGGGAGATGAGGGAGCGCGCCATCTCGGATTTGATTTGAATCGAGTTCGGAAGCGGGCGTTCATCGTGGCTTCTCTGATGGTGGGAGCGGCCGTGAGCGTGGCGGGTCTGATTGGATTCGTGGGTCTGATAGTCCCCCATGCGCTCCGACAGGTTCTGGGGGCGGATCATCGAACTCTGGTGCCGGCATGCGTCCTTCTGGGCGGCGGGTTTCTGGTGTTTTGCGATGTCGCGGCTCGATTGTTGTTTCCGATTCTTCTCACGGATCCACCGGTGGGGATCCTGACGGCTCTGGTCGGGGGTCCGCTCTTTGTATGGCTGCTCGTGCGTGGTCGGGTGATGACCGGCTGGGAGGACGGAGCATGAAGCCGATTCTGGAGTGTCGGGATGGAGTGTTGGCCCACGGAGATGGCCCCCCGGTCCTTGAGGATGTGCAGCTGGAGTTGCACGCGGGGGAAATGGTTGTGGTCCTGGGACCCAACGGTTCAGGGAAGTCCACTCTGGTCAGCGCGCTGTCGGGTGGCGCCACCTTGCGTTCCGGCAGAGTCCTCGTGGAAGGAAGACCTCTTGAATCCTGGCCCGTTGGAGAGTTGGCGCGAACTCTGGCCGTGGTTCCCCAGCATGTGGAGATGGCGTTTCCATTCACTGTCGCCGAGGTGGTGTTGATGGGGCGTTGCCCTCATCTTCAAGGGGTGGGACTCGAAGGAGAACGCGATCGCCAGGTTGTGAACGAAGCCTTGAATGCTCTTGAAGTGATGCATTTGAAGGATCGGCTCTATGGAAGCTGTTCCGGTGGAGAGCGGCAGCGGGTTCTAGTGGCCCGTGCGCTCGCACAGGAACCTCGGATTCTTCTGCTCGATGAACCGGCGGCGCACCTGGATCCGGGGCATCAAGTGGTCCTGTATCGCCTTCTCGCATCTCGTTGTCGAACGGGTCTGTCTGTCTGTGTTGTCAGCCATGATTGGAATCTTCCTGCGCAGGTGGGGGATCGGGCCCTCCTCCTCGGGAAAGGTCGCGTTCAGGGGGACGGCTCTTTCGCTGAGATGATGACCTCCGCTCGGCTTTCCGAACTCTATGGTGTGCCCATTGTCGTGGTGGATCTGCCCGAGCATTCGAGCGGAGTCATGGTGCCTTTTCTTTCAGGAACTCGATGAGCGACTCATTGCGAGTGTTCGGTTTTGGGTCGTTGATGTTTGCACCGGAGCTGCCGGAGCGTCTCGTTCGGCGGCTGCCTGCGCGACTTGAGGGATATCGGCGGGCGTTCAACAAACGAAGTCGAGCTCGTTCCTGTCCTCGTCATCTATCCTTTGATGCATTTCCAGCGGTCAATCCAGATTTCCGAAAAGGCGGAGTGAACCACTCTCTTGCATTGGGTACGGTGCAGGAACCGGGGAGGTCCATTGAGGGGGTCGTCCTCGAATATGCCGCCGAAGACTCAGTAGAGGTGCTTGCACTTCTGGATGTTCGTGAAGGCTACGATCCCCATCGCCCTTCTCCGGCGAACGGCTACATTCGCACGAAGGTGTCCGTCATCCTCCAGAACCTGAAGACGTCTCAGGAGGTCTGGTGTTATCGAACAAATCCCGACCCCGAGTGCATGTATCATGTAGCCCCGGAGATGACGGCTGGGGAGCGGGCTCGCATTCTGATCAATGCGACGCCTCGTGTGGGGGCCACGGTGGGCGCGCATCCTTCCGTTCGGGGATTGCATTATCTGGAGGGAGTTCGCCACGATCTGAACGCGGCGGGGATCTGCGATGAGGATTTGGAGGCGATTGTCCGGGAAGTGAGACGACTGGATGGGCCCTGGCAGCAGATTCTTGCGCCGTGATCACCGCAATCGATTCATGATTCGTGTGATCTCTTCGCGTTCCTCGTCTCCAATCTGACTGGAGAGTTTGAGGTAGGCGCGGAGATGTGCTCTCGCCGGGATGGCTTCCTTGCGCTCCTTGTGAAGGAGGCCGAGGGTCTTGTGGGCATCCGCGAAGCTCGCCTCTTCACGGGCTGTCGCCTTTCGGAGATGGGCTTCTGCGGCCGCGATCTCTCCACGTCGGTGGCTGATTCGTCCGAGATGATAATGAGAGCGTGTGTCCGCGCTGTCCTCTTTGAGAACCCGTCGGAACATGGCTTCGCCCTCCGCGACACGGTTGAGTTTGAGGAGGGTTTCTCCCGCTCCGCTGAGCGCAGCAAGGTTCTTGCTGTCGAGCTCCAATGAGAGGCTGTAGTGCCGCATGGCATCCGGGAATTGTCCCCGGTCGTGATGGAGCCGTCCTCGACGGAGGTAGACATCCGGTTCGCGTTGGCGTGCTGCAGCCCCTTGCAAACGCCCGTACCGCAGGATCACAAGGTCGAGCACCTGCTCGGCCTCTCCGACCTGGTCTTCTCCGCGCGAGTCCATCAACGCGGCTCCCAGCGAAATGTGGTTCGCGATGTTTTCGGAATCAAATCCGAGGGCGGTCCGGAAATGCGCGATGGCTTGCGGCAGCAGCTCCCGGTGCAGGGCGATGCGACCGAGCGCATGGTGGGCGGGGGCATGGTAGGGCGCCACGCGCAATGCGGTTTGCAGGTAATCCTCGGCCAGAGCGTAGGCCTGTCGCTCGACATGGAGTTCCCCGATCTGCGTGTTGCCTTCGATCGACTGGGGTGTTGACTTCAGAAGGGTTTGGAGATGAGCAAGGGCTCGTCTGGGTTGCCCGGCGCGGGCGAGGGCCAGGGCATAGGCGACGGCGACGCTCTCGCTCTCCAGGTCCCAGGGGTTGAGCTTTCCAAATTCAGTGATCGCGTCCGCGGATCGCCCCATGCGGGTCAGAAGCAGGGCGCGTGCAAGTCGCGTGTCTCGAGTCCGTGGACAGCTCGTAACTCCAGTGACCTCGCAGACACCCTGACCACAACTCACCAATTCAGGGGAGAAGTCTTCGTCGATTTCTCCATCGCAGTCGTCGTCGATCCCATTGCAAGACGTGTCGACGCGATTCGGCTCGGGAGCGATGCAGGAGTCGATGATCTGGCCGCCCTGGCAGATCATGGACCCTTCACCCCGGCATGCGCCAGTCGTACCGCAGCGCGTTGCTGAACCGACGAAGTCATCGTCCACGACTCCGTCGCAGTCGTCGTCGATCCCATTGCATTGTTCGTCTGTCGTGACTTCCGGTTCGGCGGGAACACAGGTCTCGACGACCTGACCCTCCTTGCAGGTGGCAGCGCCTTGTTTCAGGCAGGGTCCCGCCCCACAGGTGATGTTGGGGGGCAGGTAGTCTTCATCGACCCGCCCGTCGCAGTCGTCATCGTGGCCATCACATGTCGCGTCGTCTTTTGCGGGAGCTGGAACCGCGCAGTTGTCGACAATTTGACCCTGAACGCAGGTTTTTTCCCCGGCTCCCTTGCATGTGGACTCGTTGGAGCAGGTGGTGGGTTCCGTGGGAAAGTCCTCATCCACCTCTCCATCGCAATCGCTGTCCAGACCGTCGCAGATCGCGTCGGTGCTGTCGGCGGCAACGCCAGCCACGCACGTGTCGGTGGATGTTCCCGCGACACAGGTGACTTCGCCGGTCGCCGCGCATGCACCCATGCCACAGTCGCTTTTGGCGACGAGAAAGTCCTCGTCGGTCGCGCCATCACAATCGTCGTCGATTCCGTCACACGTGGCGTCCGTCTCTGCGGGGTCGGGAGCCGCGCAATTGTCGACTTCCTTGCCGTCCACGCAGGCTCTCTCTCCGTGTGCGACGCACGGGGGGTGTTCGCCGCACGTCGTTTTTTCACCGACGTGGTCTTCGTCGACTTCCCCATCGCAGTCGTCGTCGATACCATCACAGGTCGCATCCACGCTCGTTGTGGGTTCTCCCGGAGTACAGACAACCAGAACCTCTCCCTCGCTGCACGTCGCCGTACCGGAGGCGGCACAGGGGCCATGACCACACGTGTGTTCGGCGGCCACGTGGTCTTCGTCCGTATGCCCATCGCAGTCGTCATCGATATCATCACAGGTGGCGTCATTCTCTGCGGGGGGCGGAGATTGACACGTATCGTTGATGGCACCTTTCACGCAGGTTTTTCGTCCTGTCGAAGCGCAGGCTCCCTGGCTCCCACAGGAGGTCAATTCGCCGGTATGTTCCTCATCGATTTCTCCGTCGCAGTCATCGTCCACATTGTCGCAGGTGGTATCCTGGTCGGAGAGCGGTTGCCCTGGAACACACAAGGTCGCGATGGTTCCCTCAGGGAAGTCCTGAAGAAGCTTTTCGTAGATGTCGAGCGCTTCATCCATGCGTCCATTTTCGGCATGAATTCCGGCCAGGGCGAGTCGAATCTGGGTTCCGCTGGGGAGTCGGGTCAATGCTTCTTCGAGCCGCGCCCCCGCCGCTTCCAGGCCGCGCTCCTTTCGCACGACGTTGGCAAGCCGGATCCAGATGTTTTCGGCGCCGTGGTTGAGTGCGAGGGCCTGTTCGAATTTTGCCTCCGCTTTGCGATGGTCTCCGCTGGCTTCAGCGACCTCGCCCACGAGAAAGAGCATCTCGGAGTTCATGGGATGCTCGCGTGCGGCCTCATTGGCGAGGATGCGTGCACGTTCGACATTGAGTGAGATGTAGTTGTGAACCATTCGCCGATAGAGAACGGGGTCCCGGCTGCCGGTGTCATAGGCACGCGTCAGGAACTCATCGACGCGATTGGGTTTCCCCTTCAACATGTACTGGTCAGCGACCTCGCTGAGGAGCTCGATGTTCGTCGGGCGGATGAGGAGAGCGGCCTCCAGGTGTTCCAGTCGTCGATCCGCGTCCCCTTCAAATCCCGCGATTCGCGAAAGGACGCGATGGGCTCGGTAGATGTCGTAGGTATCTGCCTCGATGCGCCCCATGGAGAGCGCTTCTTCGCTCAGGTTGCGGGCGTCTTCCAGCTTGTCTGCTTGAAGTTGGATCTCGACGAGAGCGAGGCGCGCATCATTATGCGCGGGGATGCGTCTCAGCACTTCCATGTATCGTTCGCTCGCGAGCTCCATATCTCCATTGCGTTGATGCACCGCTCCCTGCATGTGGAGCGCGGCTGTTCTCAAGGGGTCGAGTTCTGCGGATCGGGTGAATTCCCGGAGAGCGGCCTCCGAGTCTTCGTTCATCACGGCGACCAATCCCGCGGCGTAATGCACTGCGGAATCATCGGGTTCCATCGTGAGTGCCTGGGCGATCGCTTCCTGTGCTTCTTTTGCCTCTCCCCTCCGCAAGGCATCCAGGGCACGAAGGCGAGGCGCTCCGTTCAGGTCGATCTGCTTGACGAGCATGTCGATGTCATGGGTGAAATTGGGCTTGTGGATTTCCCATGCCTCTGGGAATCGCACACTGAATTCCAACATCGAGTTGAGCAAGGCCTTCCGGGCCTGGATGTCCGCCGCGTTCGCGGTGGCGGAGAGCTGCAGATTTTGGATGTCAGCAAGGTAGCCTGAGGCCGTGTCCTTTGCGGAGTTCTTGCGCTTGGGCGGCGGTGCAGGGAGCACTTCGGCTTGAACCATCTCCGCCGGAGGCGGCAGGAAGAATTCGATGAAGAACCATCCGAAAGGGGTGAAGAATTCGGCACCGACACCGACCAGCATGAGGACGGCGAAAAACGCCACCATGCGCTGCATTCCCCTTCCGACCGCTGGGGCGACTTCTTTTTGGAAGGCTCCGGTTCCCACCCGTTGTCGGAGCTTGGCGCTGGTCCCTGCTCCCGAGAAGGCATCGCCTTTGACGGAAGGAGCCTCGATGGAGAAGCTTTCTTCTTCGTGGAGCCCAAAGGGGTCCGACCGCGTGAATTCTTCCGTTTCCGCGCTTGCGCTGGGGGGCTCGGCCTGTTTGGGGTCCTCTTCGAATGGGTCTGGACCCGCTGACTCGTCTTCGCCTTCTTCGCCTACGCGGAAGGTCTCGTCCTCGTCAAAGGTTGCGGTGGGGGGCTCCTTGGCCGTGGGCATTCCGGACAGGAACTCATCGTTCGATTTTGCGCTGTTTGAGGCGGCTGTGGTGGAGGATGCGGAGGCCTCCTCTCCAAACAGTTCGTCGAGAGATGCGAAAGGGTCTTCGACCTCATCCCCCTCCAGAGGGTCTTCGTCATCCTTGGACCACAAGGACTTGAACTCTGGTTTGGTCTGGGAGGGCTCGGAGGGCTCGGAAGATTCGGAGGGGGCTTCAGGTTCCTCGGGTGGATTCAGGAGCGTGTCTGCTGGACTCTCCCCCGCTTTCTGCTCGCCTCCAAAGATCGTGTCGGGTGGGGGAACTGTGCGGCTTCGCTTGTAGCTTCCGATGACGGAGAGGTCCTCATCGCTGAGATCCGGTCCACCAGATACGTCTTCCGTGCTGGGAGCGGACCCGGGCACTTCGGGATCGCCGAAGGCGTCCCCGTTTCCCGGAGAATCATTGTCGTGCGGCGGCTTCTCGCCATCATCCCCGCTCATGGAATCTCTCTTTCCCAGT
>CAVOCR010000043.1:0-8958 GCA_963694245.1 Myxococcota bacterium | reverse complement strand
CCGAACCGAGATGCTCGACATCGTGGTCATCGACGGGAAAGCACGCGGAATCGTCACCCGAAACCTCATCACGGGTGAAATCAAGAGCCATGTCGCCGACGCGGTGATTCTGGCGACCGGCGGATATGGAAACGTGTTCTACCTCTCGACCAACGCGATGGGATGCAACGTCACGGCGTCCTACCGGGCACACAAGCGCGGCGCATTCTTCGCGAATCCCTGCTTCACCCAGTTCCACCCGACCTGCATCCCGGTCTCGGGCGAGCACCAGTCGAAGCTGACGCTGATGAGCGAGTCGCTTCGAAACGACGGGCGCGTCTGGGTACCTCAGAAAGCCGGCGATGATCGCCAGGCCAATGACATTCCAGACGAAGAACGAGACTATTATCTCGAGCGAAAGTACCCGAGCTTTGGAAATCTCGTCCCCCGCGACATCGCTTCGAGAAGCGCCAAGGAAGCCTGCGACGAAGGCCGGGGAGTGGGCCCCGGGGCTCGCGGCGTATACCTGGATTTCCGAGACGCCATCAACCGTCTCGGAAAGGACGCCATCCAGCAGCGCTACGGAAATCTCTTCGACATGTACGAGCGCATCACGGGAGAGGATCCGTACACGGTCCCGATGCGCATCTATCCTGCATGCCACTACACGATGGGTGGGCTCTGGGTGGACTACAACCTGATGAGCAACCTGGAAGGACTCCACGTCCTCGGCGAAGCCAATTTCTCCGATCACGGGTCCAACCGACTCGGAGCCAGCGCGCTGATGCAGGGGCTCGCCGATGGCTATTTCGTGATTCCGTACACCATCGGAAACTACATCGCGAATGCCGACATCGCGGAGGTCACCCTCGATCATCCCGAAGTGAAGAAGGTGGAGGCCGAGGTTCAGGAGAAGATCCAAAAGCTCCTGGCCATCAACGGAACGCGCACATCGGATGACTTCCACCGGGAGCTTGGCCAGATCATGTGGCTGCACTGTGGACTCGAGCGGACCGAGAAAGGACTCAAGGAAGGGATCGAAAAAGTGAAGGCGCTCCGGGAGGAGTTCTGGACGGATCTCAAGCTGGTCGGAGACTCCGACGAACTCAACATGAGTCTTGAGAAAGCCGGACGTGTCGCCGATTTCCTCGAGTTCGCGGAGGTCATGATGTACGACGCCGCGCACCGGAAGGAATCCTGCGGAGGCCATTTCCGAGGGGAGTACCAGACGCCGGAAGGAGAAGCACTTCGCGATGACGAGAACTTCACCTATGTCGGAGCCTGGGAGCACACGGGAGTGGGCGGAGAACCCACCCTCCACAAGGAAGACCTCTCATTCTCTTCGGTGAAACTGGCGACACGGAGCTACAAATGATGAACCTCACGCTACAGGTCTGGCGGCAGCGAAACGCCAGCGACAAGGGTTCCTGGGAGTCCTATCCGGCGCAGAACATCAGCCCGGACATGTCTTTCCTCGAGATGCTCGACGTGGTGAACGAAGGGTTGCTTGCCGATGGAAAGCGTCCCATTGCCTTCGATCACGACTGTCGCGAGGGCATCTGCGGGATGTGCTCGATGGTGATCAACGGGCGACCCCATGGACCCCAGAAGGCCACGACCACCTGTCAGCTGCACATGCGTCAGTTCAAGGACGGCGACTCCATCACCATCGAGCCCTGGCGTGCGGCTGCGTTTCCCGTGGTCCAGGACCTCGTCGTGGACCGCGCCGCATTCGACCGCGTGCAACAAGCCGGTGGCTATGTCTCGGTCCGTACGGGGAGCGCCCCCGACGCGAACGCCATCCCCATCGGGAAGACGGTCGCGGATCGTGCCATGGATGCGGCGGAATGCATTGGATGTGGAGCCTGCGTGGCCGCATGCAAGAATGCGTCGGCCATGCTCTTCGTCGGTGCCAAGGTCACTCAGCTGAACATCCTCCCTCAGGGGCAGCCCGAGCGAGAGCAGCGCGCTCTCAACATGGTCGCCACCATGGATCGCGAAGGATTTGGAAACTGCACAAACACGTACGAATGTGAAGCCGCGTGCCCGAAGGAAATCAGCGTGGACGTGATCGCCACATTGAACCGGGAATACCTGAAGGCGAGCCTGTCCTCGCGCTGATCGAAGGCCCGCATGCACCTCCTTTTCCTCTGTGTGCCCCACTCCGCTCGAGGCCAGATGCGTGACACTATCGCCGGGAAGCGGACCGCGCATTTCCAGACATCGAGGGGCTGAACAACGGAATGCTCTTCAACTCTCTCGAGTTTCTGGTCTTCCTCCCCCTCGTCGCGCTGGTGTTCTTTCGTCTGCGGCATGCCCAGCGATGGGTCTGGCTTCTCGCGGCGAGCTACTTCTTCTACATGTGGTGGAAGCCCGCCTACGCGGTGCTGATTTTCGGCTCGACCGTGGTCGATTACTTCGTCGCGTTGAAGATGGCGGAGTGCTCGGAGAAGCGGAAACGAAGGGGGCTTCTCGGAGTGAGCCTCCTGGTGAATCTCGGCGTGCTCTTCACCTTCAAATATCTCGATTTCTTCAACGACTCCTTGACCCACGCCCTCGGCATGATCGGAATCGCCTGGGACGCTCCAGAGCTTGGACTTCTGCTGCCCGTGGGGATCTCCTTCTATACCTTCCAGACGCTGAGCTACACCATCGACGTCTACCGGGGGACCCTCGTCCCCCGCCGACACTTCGGGACATTCGCCCTCTTCGTCTCCTTCTTTCCCCAACTGGTCGCCGGACCCATCGAGCGCGCTTCCCGACTGCTTCCCCAGCTTGAGGCGGAAGTCCGTCCCGACCTGGCCCGGTTTGTCGAAGGTGGAAAACGGATCCTCTGGGGCCTCTTCAAGAAAGTCGTCGTCGCCGATCGCCTGGCGATCTACGTGGACGCGGTCTACGCGGATCCCGGAGCCCACGAGGGCCTGACGCTCGTGCTCGCCACCTACTTCTTCGCGTTTCAGATCTACGCGGATTTCTCCGGCTACTCCGACATCGCCATCGGCGCCGCGCGGATCCTCGGCTACGATCTGATGGAGAACTTCCAGCGCCCCTATTTCGCACGCAACATCAGTGACTTCTGGCGCCGATGGCATATCAGCCTCTCCACCTGGTTTCGGGACTACGTCTACATTCCCCTGGGCGGCAATCGACGGGGAATTCTGCGGTGGCACGTGAATCTCATGATCGTGTTCATGGTGAGCGGCCTCTGGCATGGCGCGAACTGGACGTTCGTGGTCTGGGGTGCCCTCCATGGAGCCTACCTCGTCGGGGCAATCCTCTCGGCGAATCTCCGTGAAGATCTCGCGGCCCGACTCGGAATGCATCAAAGACCTCGCCTGCATCGTGCGTGGGAGGTGTTCATCACTTTCCACCTCGCGCTGATTGCGTGGGTCTTCTTCCGAGCGGACTCCCCTGGTGACGCACTCATCGTTTTTCAGGGTGCCTTCGAGGGGATCGGAGTTCACCTGAACGCACTCATCAGCGGCGACGTGCGGACCTTGCATCGCGACCTGATCATGAACGTCGGCGTGAGCACGCTGGATGCCCTGCTCACCATGGCCGCTCTCGTCTTTCTTCACCTCCACGACTGGTGTCGGGAAGACTGGGATCTCGAGACGCGCTTCGGGCGTCACACACGGTGGGTTCGCGTACTCTTCTACGACGCCCTGTTTTTTGGGATCCTTCTCTTCGGAGTATTCGGAGCCCAGCAATTCATCTACTTTCAGTTCTAGGACGGGCATTGACCGACGACACCCCCCGACAGCGCTTCCCAGGACGATTCGAGATCCTCAATCTCATCGTCGTCGCGATGATCGTCGCGAGTGTCGTGGGCATCAATCATGTCGTGGATCCCTTCCAGCGCCATGCCCACTTCGATCTGGGGTTGAACCACCGGGCGGTGACCTGGCGCATGAGCTATCCCCATTTCAACCTCGCCTCATGGCTGCGGGAACCCAGTGAGGGCGTCCTCCTCGGGGACTCCCGAATGCTTCAGATCAACTCGGATGCGCTGGAAGAGGCCACGGGAATCCCCTGGAGCAACATGGCGGCAGGGGGAAGTTCGGGGCGGGACATCGTCGAAAATCTCCGCTTCATCCTCGAAAACACCCCCCCTCGAAGGGTGGTCATTGGGCTCAACCTGAACCTGCTGAACGGCGCGGCCCAGCGTGATCACGTCGCCGACGCGAAAGAAATCGTCGCGAGCCCCCTGCGATACCATTTGAACCCCTTCGTGACCCGGGCGAGCGCTTTTCTCCTCTATGAGAAGTGGACCGGGGACAATCCCGTCTCCGAGACGCCACCGATGGACTCGGAGACCTTCTGGCGCCATCAACTGGACGTGACCGCGAAGCTCGCCTACCAGGATTTTCGAATGCCGGAGAGGCTCCTCACGGATCTCACCGAAGCGCTCCAAAGAGCAGAAGAAACAGGGACTCAGGTGACGTTCGTCTTCTTTCCGACCCACAAGGACCTGCATCAGGTCGCTCGGGACATGGAGGTCGCGGACGAATATGCGGAATTGAAACGGCGCATCAGCGCCATGGGGCCGGTGGTGGACTGGGATCGCAGCAGTCGATTGACTTCAGAGAAGACGAACTTCTCCGATCCCTGGCATTTCAAGCCGGAGGTGGGGACACAGCTCTTGAAGGGGTTGGTGCGAAGCCTCAGGGCATCCGAACCCAGGGGGACTACTTCGTCGAGGCCTTGACGGTTCGCTTGAGGATCTCGCCTTCAAATCCCGCTTTCTTGAGCGCGGCGACGAGCGTGGCATCCTGGCCGGCATCACAGACGGAGCCGGTCCCGACCACTGTGGCCATTCCCTTGTCGAAGTGAACCGTCGCAGTGGAGACGCCGTCCTGGGTCTCGAGAGCCTTCTTCACCTTGGGTGCACAGCCCATCGGGCAGCTCATGCCCGTGACCTTGACCTCGACATCACACGAAGAATCCGCTGCCTTGGAAGGCTCTTCAGCCGTGGCCGTGTACGCAAATCCAGCGAGCCCGATGGCGATGAGAAGGATGATTGTGATGGTGTTGATGCGCATGTGTTCTTCCTCATGTTGGCCGCCCTCACCGGGCAGGCGGCGGGAACATAACGCAAAGCGATCCGGGATGCGAGCGCTAGTTCAGAAAGCATCCACTCGGCTTGATTGGGCCCCTGAATTCCCGTTCCCCCTCTCGTGAGATTCCATTCCACGTCACGCATCCAATCCCCCTCTTTTCGAGGCAAGAGATGTCATCGTCAACCGGCGATGGTATGGTCAGGGTCCGAGTGAGCATCCACGCAACCACATGGGAACCGCGCATGCGCATGGAACGTCCGAAACACGAGACCCTCGACCCTCTCGTTGGAGAGGCTTCTGAGAAGTCCCACGCCCCCTCTGGAAACTCCGCGATTCTCCCCGGAAACGGCCTCGCCGAGCAGATGGCGAACCTCGCGCCGGGAGGCGGAATCGTCCAACAGCTCGAGGCCGTGCGCCCGGGCTCCATTCAAGATCCCGCAGCGGTCCAGCGTGTCGCGCAAGCCGGAGTGCAGGACGGTGGAGGAGTGCTTCCCCACGCAAGCGCAATCCAGTCCGCGTTCGGTCATCACGACATCGGCCAGGTCGAGTCCCATGTGGGAGGAACCGCCGGCGCGGCAAGCCGAGCCATGGGCGCCGAGGCCTACGCCACGGGAAACCAGGTGGCCTTCGAGTCCGCTCCGGATCTCCACACCGCGGCCCATGAAGCCGCGCACGTCGTACAGCAGCGCGCCGGAAACAGCCCCAGCGGCGGCGTGAGCGCGCCCGGCGACTCCCTGGAACGCAACGCCGACGCCGCGGCCGATGCCGTGGTCTCGGGTCGTTCCGCCGAAGGACTCCTGGATTCTGTCGCATCTCCCGACGCCACGGGAGGGGGCGACGCCGTTCAGTGCAAGAAGTCCGGAAAAGGTGGCGGCGGCGACATCTACTATGAGGAAGTCGACGAAGGCGGCGTACAGGACATGAGCCACCAGGAGGGGAGCGCCCAGGTCGTCGCGTCCGCCGGAGACACCCAGCAGGCCTACGACGCATCGTTCACTCCCGTCCTCGTCGATTACATGAACGCGAACCCGGGACACAGCATCGAGGAGCTTCTCACGTTCATCTCCGGTGAAAAATTCGACGTGAACGAGAAGACGGATCCCGCAGAACACCACGCCACGATCTCCGCATACGGGGACCCCATGGCCAATCGTTCCGATGGTGAGGCCCCCCGCCAAATGGCGCAGCTCATCACCAACCAGAACTACAAGGCGATCTCCAAGCTGAAAACTCCCCATACCGAAGGAGGAACCCTCGCGGGAGCCCTCGCGGGACGTGGGTTCGACATGATCGCGCATAGCAAGGACAAGTCCGCCGGCGCCATGGACGCCCGCTACACCGGCCGACTCCTCGACGCCGCACAGCCCGGTGACGAGCTCATCGCCTATTTCGCAGGTCACGGGGAATCCCGCGGCATGTGTGGAATCGATGACATGGTGGGCAAGCAGGACGACATCCTCCCCAACGCTCGAATCGCCGCCATCACCCAGGCGGCTGTCGACAAGGGAGCGCACATGCGCTTCATCATGGATGCGTGCCATTCGGGAGCCGCTGCCAGCTTCGTCCGTCACGAGAAATACAACGAACTCGCCCAGCACGACGCCTCATTTCAAACCGGGGCTCTCGGAGGCGCAGCACTGCGTCTGGATGCCTACAAATGTGCACTTGTCGACCATTGCCACGAACGGGAAAATGCCCTGGGAATGCTTTCGCGGGATTACAACCAGCATCTCCAAAACGATCCCAAAGACGGTGGGATCGTCGAAAAACTTCGTTTTGAGAAGGAGAAGCAAAGTCTCGCGAAGGCCTACCATGACGCGAAGCGGTGCTACGACAAGCAGATCGACGAGTTTTGGACCCGCCTCCAGGATCCGCTCATCACGATTGTCCGCGCCATCACCCGCGCACATCAATGCAATACGCTCCTGCCGCCGGCAAGCATCAGCAACTACAAACAGCTGGGCGATCAAGTCACCTACGTCGACTATCTCCAGAACCTCGCGATCAAGCCGACACCGCCCCGCGCAACCTCCGGCGCCGTCTGATCGGGCGCAGGTCTTTCCCCGAGGCGCGTTGTCCGCTAGCCTCCCGCCCATGAAACGACATCTCCTCACCCCATTCGCCCTCTTCGCAATTCTCATGTGCACGCTCGCCTGCTCCAGCGACGACGCGCCGAGCGAGAACAGCGGCGCCGCGCCGCCGGATGCCACCGTCGACGCGGCGGATGCCGCGCCCTCGGACGCCGCGGAACCCATCACGCTTCCGCTCACACTGGAATCCGGCGCGACACGACTCGTGGTCAGCGAAGACGGAAGCTTCGAGTTGATGCGCGGTGATGAGGCGCTGCTTCGCTTCCCCGTGGGAGCCCTGGAGATCGGCCGCGTTCCTGAAATCGCGAGCGATCGAAACTACGACCCGACCTACCTCGAGCCCAACCAGTTCGGCGCGGATCTCGCTCCGAAGATCAAGGACCTCCGCTGGGAGTCCGCGGGCGCGGTCGCGGACGTGGAGGCGCTGGACGACGGCGTACGCTTCACGTTCCCTCTCGGCGAGGACACCGCGACCCTGACCGTCGCGATCTCCGGTCCAGACCGCTTCACGCTCCATTGGCACGGACCCTCCGAAGGGGACCTGCCCGTGTTCTTCCGGATTCGTCCCAGAGCGAACGCGGAGGAAAACTTCTACGGACTCGGCCAGGTCAGCGACACCGTGACGCACCGCGGGAAGATCCGCGCCATGCAGCACGAGTTTTCGGATCTGGAGAGCGGCTACAACGAGACCCACGTCCCCGTTCCCCTCCTCCTCGGAACCCGGGGATGGGGGATGCTCGTGGAGTCGTTTCGACCCGGCGTGTTCGCCGTCGCCACCGTCGATGACGAGGAGATCCGCGCGACCTTCGGGCTGCGCGAGGCCCACGCAGACGGACTCAAGGTGCATCTCTTCACCGAAGATCACCCGATCGATCTCGTGAAGCACCATTACGCCATCACCGGGCAGCCCGGCGGCGTCGCGCCCTGGGCGCTCGGCCCCTGGATCTGGCGCGACGAGATCCCCGGACAGCTCGAAGTGGAGGAGGATCTCCAGACGATCCGGAACCTGGACCTCGCGACCACGGGCTATTGGATCGACCGTCCCTACGCGACGGCGGTGAACAGCTTCGACTTCAAGCCCTCGGACTATCCCGACCCGGAGGCGATGATGGCGCTGGCGGGCGACCTCGGCTTCCAGATGGCGCTCTGGCATACGCCCTACGTCGATCCGGACGACGCGATCAGCGAAGACCTCGCCGCCATCGCCCAGGAGGCCGGCTATTTCGCGCCGGTCCTCGGCGCCTATCTCGACAAATGGGGTCCCCCCCTCGACTTCACGAACCCCGAAGCCTACGCCTGGTGGCAATCGAACCTCGCGCCTTATCGGGACCTCGGCATCACGGGCTACAAGCTCGACTACGCCGAAGAGGTCGTCGTCGGACTCCTCGGCGTGCGCGTGCCCTGGGAGTTCCACGACGGATCCAATGAGTTCAAGATGCACCGGGGCTACCCGCTCCTCTACCACCAGGTCTATCGCGAGATGCTCCCGGAGGACGGAGGCTTCCTGCTTTGCCGGGCGGCGGCGTTCGGCGATCAATCCCAGGGCGTGATCATCTGGCCGGGCGACATCGACGGCCTGACGACGCTCCAGGGAGAGACGATCGTCAACGAGGACGGCGTCGAGGTGAAGGCGGTCGGCGGTCTGCCGACGGCAGTGATCCAGGCCTCCTCGCTGGGCGCGAGCGGCTTCCCGCTCTTCGCCGCCGACACGGGCGGATATCTGAACACGCCGCCCTCGAAAGAGACCTTCGTCCGCTGGTTCCAGCAGAGCGCGTTCTCTCCGGCGATGCAGGTCGGGACGGACTCCAACGACCTGCCCTGGTCCTTCG
>CAVOCR010000042.1:0-9013 GCA_963694245.1 Myxococcota bacterium | reverse complement strand
CTGCGCTTGGATTGGGGGGGGCGGAGCGTCTTCGCGAGAGCCTTCGCGATGCGGGACTGGTCTGTCGTTTGAAGGAAACGCCGATCGCATTGAAGGATCTGGCTGGACTCCAGGCCACGCCCAATGTGGTGGATCTGGGCCTGGGCCCCATTCATGGAGGTTTTGACGCGCCCTCTCTTGGAATCGCGATTCTGGATGAAGGAGAGTTCCTTGGAGCCGGGGCCTCCACTCGCACACGCCGCCGCCGAACGACGGATGCGGAGGCCATCACCGGGACTCTTCAATCGCTCGAATCCGGAGACCTCGTGGTGCACGTCGATCACGGCATCGCCCGCTATCTGGGGCTGGTTCAACTGGATTTCAACGACATCCCCGGCGATTTCGTTCATCTCGAGTTTCAAGGGAACGACAAGCTCTACCTGCCCGTGGATCGATTGAGTCGAGTTCAGCGTCATGTTGCAGGAGACGACCTCGCTCCCCGGTTGAACAAGCTTGGCGGAACGGTCTGGGAGACCACACGGAGTCGGGTCCGAAAAAACCTTCTCGCAATGGCGCGTCGACTGGTCGAGACCCAGGCCCGACGGGAGGGGCGTGAGCGCGTTCCCTATCAGGTGGGAGGTGACTACGTTCAGGAGCTGGCGGCTTCTTTTCCGTATGAGGAGACACAGGACCAGGCACAGGCCATTGCGGCTGTGACCGCGGACATGGCGGGTCTGCAGCCCATGGATCGACTCGTGTGCGGGGATGTGGGATTTGGCAAGACCGAGGTCGCCTTGAGAGCGACCATTCAGGCCGTGGAGGATGGGCGACAGGTGGTGGTTCTGGTGCCGACGACGGTGTTGGCACAGCAGCATCATCTCACGTTTGAGAGGCGGTTCGATGGGTTCCCGGTGCGCGTGTCCACGCTGACGCGTCGCGGGGGAACGAAGCATCAACGAGAGGTGCTGGAAGGTGTGGCCGGCGGCACGGTGGATGTGCTGATTGGTACCCATCGCCTGCTCGCGGATGACGTGGTCTTCCGGGAGCTGGGACTGGTCATCATCGATGAGGAACATCGATTTGGCGTTCGGCAGAAGGAACGCTTGAAAGAACTCCGGGATCAGGTGGATGTCCTCACCTTGTCCGCCACTCCCATCCCGCGAACGCTTCATTTTGCGATGAGTGGCCTCCGGAACATGAGTGTGATCGCGACGCCTCCACCGAATCGGCTCGCCGTGAGGACGGTGGTTGCGCGAGATGGGGATGCGCTCATTTCCGAGGCGATTCGTCGTGAACTCCGCCGAGGAGGCCAGGTCTTTCTCGTGCACAATCGCGTCGACACCATTGAGGCCCGTGCGCAGCATGTTCGGGATCTCGTTCCGGAGACTCGGGTTTCGGTCGCACATGGGCAGATGCGAGCTGGCGGGCTCGAGAAGGTCATGCGCGCATTCATCGCCGGAGAGTCGAACGTTCTCGTCTCGACCACAATCATCGAGAGTGGTCTCGACATTCCGCGCGCGAACACGCTGATCATCGACAAAGCGCACATGCTGGGCCTTGCGGAGCTTCACCAGCTCCGCGGTCGGGTCGGGCGGAGCAGTGTTCGTGCATGGGCCTATCTTCTGGTTCCGCCCCTGCACAGCCTCCCAAAGGATGCAGCCCGCCGGATTCGAGCGATCCAGAAGTCTTCGGAACTCGGAGGCGGATTTCAGATCGCGAATCATGACCTTTCCATTCGAGGCGCGGGGAACATCCTGGGTTCCCAGCAATCCGGTCATATCCATGCGGTGGGGTACGAACTCTACGTGGACATGCTCGGTGAAGCGCTCGCGGAGCATCGTGGCGAGCGGCGGAGGGCGCGGATCGATCCCGAGCTTCAGATAGCCATCCCCGCGTACATTCCGACGGAGTATTGCCCGGACACGGGTCTCCGTCTTCGCTTCTACAAGGAGTTCGCTACGGCGGAAGATACGCTGGAACTCGAAGAGACGTGGGGCGAGTTGGTGGATCGCTGCGGACGCGCTCCCGACGCCGTGCACGGTCTCCTTCATCTGGGACGTATCAAGGTTGAGGCGCGCCAGCAGGGATGCCTGAAGCTTCTCGTCTCGGGTGCCGAGGTGGCGCTCAGTTACCACCCCGAAGGGCCCATTCCGCTGGGGGTCCTTCTCACGTTCCTCAAGAAGCGCCCTGCGGGTTGGCGCGCATCTCCCAATGGCGACTCCTTCATTCGGCAGTTTCGGGATGAGAAACGGGGGGATCCTGTGGCGATGGCGGGAGCGGCACTGGGGGAAGTCCGGGAACATGCCGTCGGGAGTGGGGTTTTCCTGGGGGAGGGTGAGGTCTGTTGAAGCGGATGCAGGCTCTGTGCTAGAGGACTCGAGACGGTGAACAAAGAGGACAACGGATGAATCGCATGAAATGGAACCTCTCAGGTGTCGCAATGGTGGTGTGTGTGGTCTCCGGCTGCGGAGACTTGAAACCGGAGCGACCCGGTAGCGAAACCCGGGCAGTTGCTCCCATGGCGGATGGTGCATCTGGTCATCATGGACTGCTGGGCGAGGGGGCCGCGAAGTCGTTGCTCAGTCCGGAAGAGGCAGCGGTGATCGTCGCGCGAATTGGCGATTCAGGCATCACGCTGGGAGAGTATGAAGCGCGGCTGAACGATCAGCCCGCATACGTTCGCGTCCGGTACAATACTCTCGACAAGAAGAAGGAGTTCCTCGACAACCTCGTTCGATTTGAACTCCTGGCCTATGAGGCTCGTCAGAAGGGCTATGACAAGTCTCCTGACGTCTTGTTCGCGTTGAAGCAGCGCATGATCAAGAAGCTTTTGGATACCGATCTCGAGAATCTTGTATCCATGACGGATATCACAGACGCCGATGTCGCCGGTTTTTACGAAGAGAACAAGGCATCGTACAATAAACCGGCACAGGTTCGTGTGAGCGAAATCGTGTTCGCGGATGGCGCGAAAGGAGCGCAGGTCTTGAACGATCTGCAGGCCGGGTTCGAGAAGAATCCGCGTCGGCGGAAGCAGCTGTTCATGGAGGCGGTGAAAGAGCATGGGACTCTCGTGACCTCGAAGAAGACGCACGGAGATCTGGGCTTCTTCACCCGGGAAGGCGTTGTCGAGAAGGGACGTTCTCCTGTGGAGGAACAGGTGGTGGAGGCGGCGTTCGCGCTGGCTCGGATCAATGCATTGAGTCCTGTCGTTCCGTCCGGGGATGTTTTTCGTGTCTTGATGTTGACCAATCGGCGTCCAGAGGTGGTGAAGACGTTGGAGGACGTGAAGCGGCAGATTCGAAACAAGCTCTTCCGGGAGCGGAAGGGAGCCGCTCGTGAGAAGTACGTTGCCGAAATCCGGGCTCGTGCCGGAGTGTCGGTGGACGAGTCGAAGCTGGCGCTGGTTCGTGACCCGGGGCTGGAGCTTCCCATGCCGGAGAAGAAGAACCTCCCGGGGATGAAGGAGATTGACGCGATGCGTGGAGATCTCGAAAAGAAGGGAATCCCCACCCGGCCAAACTCAAGAGGGGGAGCCCTTGGTACACCGTAGTATTTTCTGGGCACTTTTTCTCTGCGTTGCACTGCCCTCTCCTGCGCTTGGCGAGGGCGTGGATCGCTCGGTCGTCCTGGATCGGATTGTCGCATTTGTGGAGGACGAGATTCTCACGCTGCACGATCTTGACCGTGCGGTCATGACCAATCGCACGATGGGGCGCACCCTCGCTCAAGAGGGGGGGGCCACGCCCGAGGAACTCCGAAAGACGGCTCTATCCGCGTTGATTGATGAGAAGCTCGTGCTCGGGGAAGCCCATCGTTTGAATCTCAAGATCTCGCCTCAGGACATCGACAAGCACCTCGACCGGACCCGGGAACAGAATGGATGGGATGATGCTGCGCTGAAGTTCAATGTCGAGCGTCTCGGGTTCTCCATGGAGGAGTATCGAAAGATACTGATGAATGAGCAACTCAAGGCCCGTGTGGTCTCGATCCGAGTCGGGAGCCGGGTGCACGTGTCGGATGCCGACGTGGCCCGAGTGCTTGCACGAGATCATGGAGGCGGCACAGAGCAGGATGAGGTGCGAGCCCGCATCATCGTTCGCCGGATTCCGATGGGCGCGAGCTCGGATGAGCTCGCTGAGATCAGACGCTTTACACAATGGGTTCGCGCTCAAGTGGAGGCGGCTCCCGAACTTTTCGATGACCTGGCTCGGAAATATTCCGAGCATGATCCGACCCGAGTCCATGGGGGGGATCTGGGCTATTTCACGCGGGGCACCTTCGCGGATGAGACGCTGGATACGGCGGCATTCACCCTCTCAGTGATGGGGGTGAGCGAGATCCTTGAGACGCGCCTTGGGTTTCAACTGGTGCAAGTGACGGATCGGCGAAAGGCGCCCATCGACGATGTCGAGGCATTGAAGCAATCCATCTCCGAGGCGATTCACATCGAGCGCCGAACCCAGCTGTATCGTCAGTGGCTGGAGGAGCTGCGGCAGTCGGCCTGGCTGGACATTCGTCTCTAGGAAACCCGCTGAATCAACTGCAGTTCCTCGATTTCCTGGATGAATGCCAGGAGGTCATCGCGGGCCTCTGCTTCTGAGACGTCGAACTCATCGAGGAGCGACGCGACCAGCGACTCCATCGACAAATCGATTTGAAGCGCATTCCAGAGATGGACGGACACCGCGTCGCGCAGGTTGTGCAGGCGGTTGTCTGCGGTGACCACGAACACCTCTTCCGCGGCCTGTTGCCAGGCGACGTCCGGGTGAATTTGAAAGCGTATCTCGACGCCTGGGTTCATGGTTCCTCCGGAACGGACCTTACGGAGTGCCGGGACCTGGAGCAAGCTCGTTGGGCGCCTTGAACGGAAGAAGGCTTCACTCGAACCACGTCGGGTTTGCATTACGGGAGGCCTTCGGCTACCTTTTTTCCCATGCAGAACAGGGGTTGCGTTGCCGAGTCACGGGGTAGTGGCGTCGTGCGGGCGTGAGCCTGGGAATGCGCATGCATACGGAGCACACTCCATGAACATCCGATCTTTTGTTGGACTCTTTGGCCTCTGCTTGGGCTCAGCCACCCTCCTGCTCGCTTGTGGAACCGATCCGGATCCCTCCCTGCCGCCGGTTCCGGATGTGGGAGAGGAGACGGGCGACATCGATGATGCGACCACCGGTGAGGAATCGGGGGACGCGACATCCGGTGAGGAGAGCGGAGACGCGACTTCGACTGAAGATGTGGATTCAACGGAAACCGGAGAGGGACCCGTTGAAGATTGCTTCAAGGACGATGACTGCAATGAGTTTCCGACGACGGCATGTGAGAACGCGATCTGCAATGATGACGGGTTCTGCGAGGCCATTCCCTCCGCGGTTCCGGACTGTTGCGTGTCGGATGTGGACTGCGACGACAACCTGGATGGGACCATCGACAGCTGTCCGACTCCTGGGGAGTCCTGCGTGTACCAGGAACCACTCGATTGCACCAAGGACGCCGACTGCAGTGATTTTGCGGCGATCAATGCCTGCCAGGAAGCGATCTGTGATCTCGAGAACAATGCCTGCGTTGCGGCGGCCAATTCGGTCGAGGATTGCTGCCTCGGCACGGATGATCCCTGTGATGATGGCAAGGACTATACGCTGGATTCCTGCCCTGCGTCAGGAGCGTCGTGTGAGCACGAGCTGCTGCAGATTCCCTGCACTGATGTGAGTGATTGTGCGGAGACGATCACCGTGGGGATCTGTGAGAAAGCCTATTGTGCCGTCACCGGATTCTGCGAGACCGAGACGACTCAGGGCAATCTCTGTTGTCTTTCGGCTGCAGATTGTGACGACGGGAATGGGGCCACGATCGACAGCTGTCCGGAGATTGGTCAGCCGTGTCAGACCATCCTGGATCCGACCGCTTGTGCGGGCACGGATGTGGTGTTCCTGGATACGGACTTCGACGCTGGAAACGCTCAGGGGTGGAGCATTGCGGGAGCCAAGCCCGAGCAGACGGTGACCTGGCATCTGTCCAATCATCGTTCGGATTCTGGCTACTACAGCTATTTCTTCGGTCGACCGGATTGTCCGACGTATTACAGCGGACTGCTGGATGCGGACTGTGAGCTGGTGGGAGGCGAGGAGTCTTCCGGAGGAACGACCTCGGCGACTCTCGTGTCTCCAGATGTGAACCTCGCCCCCGCGCTGAGTGATGAAAACAGCGCGCTTGTGGTCCTTCTGAGCATGAAGGTCTGGGTCGAGATGGAGTGGATCTGGCCCGATGGTCTGGAGCCGGATGGCGATGTGCACGCGGCAGAGCATGCCCTGGAAGAGGATACCCTCGACAATCTCATCGTGGACGTCGTCTGGTGGGAGGAGATCGGAGGCGTGATCGAGACCCAGCGGGAGCGGGTCTGGTGGGCCGTGGACGTCGAGAAGGACACGGGAGGCGCCTGGCTTCACCTCGGAGCGGATTTGAGCCAGTACGCGGAGAAGACCGTGTTCCGGTTGGAGGTGACGGGTCGCGCCGATGCCGAGAGCAATTTCTTTGAAGGCGCCTACATCGACAGCGTCGTGGTGAAGACAGGCTGCGACGAGTCGATTCAGTGCAGTGCATCCGGGGGATGCAGCAGCACCAATCCGTGTGTGAACAACGAGTGCACTCCGCTTGTGAACACAGGCGGTGGGGCTTGCATGAATCTCAAGGATCCCCTGTGCACACCGTGTCTTTCGGGCCAGGACTTTGAGTGCAACGACGGCAACAGCTGCTCGTTGGAGTCTTGTGTGGACGACGTATGCAGCTATGAGGGGGCTCTTGAGTGCTGTGACGACGAGGTTCTGAACGGTCCCTGGGATTTCGATGACGGTTCGGTTCCCGAGGGTTGGAGTGTCTCAGGTGGTGCGGGTGGCATCGGCTGGACCGTGGCCCAGATCAACGCCCTCGGCGGGGATTACCACCTCTATTTCGGCAATCCGCTGACCGGCGACTTTGTTCTCGATACGAAGTCCTGTGCCTTCGGGCCGAATGCCGGGGCCCCGTGTGCGGATGATGATGATTGCGGAGGATTTCCGGTGTGCGACCCCGACGGGGTCAAGGGATCCGTGACGACCAACGTCATTCAATTGCCCGATTATGGCGGATTGATTCTCGGTTCTTTTGATCTGCTGCTCGCGACAGAGTGGGTGGGAGATGATCCCAACAATTACGTGGGGACTCCTTTCTTTGGGAATGATCGGTTCACTGTGGAGGTGCTCTCTGCTGTGAATGGTGCTGAATCCGGAACGCTGGTCTTCGACTCCTACGACTTGAATGGCTCGACGGCCATCTCGGAGGAGCAGTTCGCCTATGAGCCGGTCAACATGGACTTCACGTCCTTCGCGGGAGAGGCGGTGCGTCTCCGGTTCACGTTTGACAGCGGGGATGGGTTCGCGAACGACTTTGGTGGCGTGCTTGTCGAGAATCTCGGCATTCACTCCGTCTGCGAGGAAACGGTGGACTGCATCCTGAGTCCAGAGTGCGAGGACAACAACAGCTGTACAGTCTCCGACTTCTGTGTGCTGGGAACCTGCGCGAACCTCAAGGAGGATCCGCTGTGTTGCGAGACGGTCGCTGATTGCGATGACGACAATCCCTGCACGAATGAATCCTGCAATGCGGGGATTTGTGAGTTGGAACTGGTGAGTGAAGATTGTTGCTTCCCCTCGAGTGAGTCCGTGGAGGACTTTGACGGAGGGGAGGGGGCCTGGCTTGCGGACAATTTCAACGAAACCGTGGGATGGAGCTTCATCGAGGACGCGGACGCCGCCTACGACGGTGATGGCTTCCTCCACTTTGGGAACTACGACGAGAACTCGTTCAGTGAATGTGACGACGTCTGTCTTGGGCAGCCTGGCGGAAGTCTGGAGTCTTGTTGTGAGACCGCGATTGGTCAGATCGAGTCTCCTGTGTTCGCTCTTGGAACGCAGGGTGTGAACGTCCTTCGTTTCATGCTGAATCTCTCCACGGAGTGGGATCAGGGGGGCTTCGAGCCTCTGGGATTCCCCATCGATCAGTTGACTGTCTATGTGAAGACGGAGGCAGGCATTGGGATTGAGGTGTGGAACTCGGAGTTGATCGCAGGATCGACTGGAGGTCAGTGGGCGCTTGTCGAGATCGGACTCAAGGGATATGAGGGTGAAAATGTAACCTTCGTCTTCCAGTTTGATTCTGGAGATGTCGGTGGAAACGACTTCGGCGGTGTCATGATTGATGCCATGCAGCTCGATGCCGAATGTGAAGAAGTGGATTGCTTCACGGCGTTGGAATGTACCGAAAGCGTCGATCCTTGTGAGTATCCCGTCTGCGTGGCCAATCTCTGTGGCTTCGATCAGGTCGACAGTCCCTCGTGCTGCATTGAAAAAGTGAAGAACAGCGAGGACTTTGAAGGGGGACCCGATGGACCCAATGGGTTCACGTTCGGTCGGTACCTCTGCGAAGATCCCGCGGATCCCGGTCAGACAGGCATCAACTACCCCGCCAATTTCCTGGTCGGCAACAACTGCACGAACTGCTACGAGCCGTCGAGCGGAAATTGCGAGGAAGATGAGGCAGCGCCAGTCGGATGGCAGGTCTCGGATGTGGATGCGAAGAGCGGCACGTATTCGCTCTATTTTGGGGATCCGGCCACAGAGAGCTATCAGGACGGGCTCAATGGTGTGAGCGGCTATACGATGAGCCCCCAACACCAGACGTTCCCCGGAAAGACAGCCTCCATGACCGCGCAAGTCTACGTTGACGTGGAGCAGGCGGGGTCCTTTGTGTTTGCCTCGGATCGATTTGAAATCCTCGCGGTCACCGAGGATGGAACGCATCACCTGGTCTGGACGAAGGGTGAGCTCGGGGAAGCGGATTATGGAACCTGGGTTCAGATCGAGGTCGATCTCTCCGCTGTTGCGGGATCCTCGTTCCAGCTGAAGTTCTTTTTCGACAGCATCGACGAACTTGCCAATGAAACGAAGGGCATCTTTGTGGATGACGTGAAAATCGTTCAGGAGTGCTCCGTCCTCTGATC
>CAVOCR010000041.1:0-9016 GCA_963694245.1 Myxococcota bacterium | reverse complement strand
ACCCAGAAGGGGCGCAGGGAACGCAGCGGCACGGTTGGAGGAAGAAAAGAGACCTTCCCGACAAACCGAGGGGTTGTCTAGCACAGGCCTGTAGGGGACGCAAGCCTCTTTGTGCAGGTGTTCTTCGTGCAGGACACCACTCAGGCCTTGCTGCGGGCGCGCCTCTTTCCACGCTTCTCCAGGCCGTGATCGTGAAAAAACTTGTCCAGGCGGAGTTGAAGAAGCTCCGGAACCTCGATCGGAGCCGTATGAGAGCCTCCGGGAATCACACAGAGTTCTGAGCCCGGGATCTTCCGGTGCATGGCATGGCTGACCTCCACTGGGGTGAAACCATCCCTCTCCCCAGCGAAAATCAATGTGGGAACACGGATCGCCTCCAGAAAGGGATCCGCCGTGTGCTCCGAAGCGGCTCGAAGTGTGCGGGCAAAGAGTCCGAGGTCCATGTTTCCCATGTGCTCGAGATAAGGAGCGAAGTCCTTTCGAGCGACCAGAGACCCGTTGATTTCAAGAAAACACGCCAACTGAAAAGCGAATCGCGTTGGAAACAACGTGCGCCAGAGCTGAATGAACCGTGGATTCCCACTCGTGAGGAGGCGATAGAACAGGGGAAAGAGACGCTCTTTCGCTCGACCATCTCCCCCAAACGTGTCGAGCGGATGACCGCTCGCACCACAAACTGGAACCAGCGCCTTCACGCGCCGGGAGAACAGCGCGTGAAATTCATAAATGACCTGCACTCCCATCGAGTGACCAATCAGGATTGCCTGCTCCTCCTGGAAATGGTCCAGCACACAGGCAAGGTCAGAGGCCTGGTCACGAATCGTCACAGCCTCGGGATCGGAAGGAGCCTCGGAATGCCCATGGCCCCGATAATTCCAACTGATGACTCGAAATCGGGTCAAGAGTTCCGGCTTCAACTCACGCCATACGTAGTGATCGCACCCAATGCCGTCGCAGAGAACGATCGCGGGGCCACTGCCCTCCGAGCAACACGCGATGGCAGTCCCATCATGCCCCGTGACGAATTCAATCCGACGCATGGATCAATCCGTGAAGTCAGCGCGTGTGAAGAGGGCCGAACAGGGAACGCCTGTCGACTCGATGGCCTCACGACCGCCTTCCTGTCGATCGACGAGCACCATGACCTGGACCACTTCGAGCCCCGTCTCCCGGCACGCCTCAATGGTCCGAACCGTCGAACCACCGGTCGTGATCACATCTTCCAGCAGCAGGACCCGGGACCCCGTCTGGAGGTTGCTCATCCCTTCGACCATGCGGCCCGTTCCATGCCCCTTGGGCTCCTTGCGAACGATGAAGGCGTGCATGGGAAGATCTGCGGCGTGCGCAGCGTGAGTGAACGCACAGATCAAAGGGTCTGCGCCGAGCGTGGGCCCCCCGACTGCATCGATGGAGATCCCACTTTCCAGATAGGCTGAATGGAACGCCTGTCCGCAAAGAATCATGCCCTCGGCATGCAGGCTGACCCGACGGCAATCAATGTAGAAATCGCTCTCCCGCCCGCTCGCCAGCGTCACCTGCCGGCGCTCATAGGCGAGTTCACGGAGAAGCGCGAGAAGCGGTGCACGTGCTGGAGATGCTTCCATGACTGATTCCCTTCGCCGATCAGGCAGTCTCTTCGACGGAATCCGGCTCTTCGTCTCCGTCCGTAGGGTTCGATACGGCCGGGCGCAGATGAAATCCCCCGTAGATCAGCCCTCCAAAGGTGAAAAAACACGCCATGAAGAGCAGATATTCAGGAGCTGTCCAGGTCAATCCGCAGAAATAGATCGACGCGACGGATGCGCTGACCAGAAAATGTCCGACGCGGGACTTCGGAAGACGCGCTTTCGGAAGCGGGAGGTTGCTCACCATCAAGAAGCTCATCCCCGCCAGAATCGCAGGGAGGACATGAAAGGTCAGAGGAGACCACTCATACTTCATCGCAGTCAGAATCCAGGCCCCGAGCAAGGCGCCGCAGAGCGTCGTGGGAAATCCCAGGAAATGTCCGGGTCCCGACTCATCCACCGCCATCACGTTGAATTTCGCGAGCCGGAGGCACCCGGCGAGAACGTAGAGAACCACGGTGACCCGCAGGATCCACATCATCACAGGGTCCTCGACAAAGAGAGAGCCGCTGAAGCTCACATCCGTGAGCATCTGATGAATCAGAACCGCCGGAGCCACTCCAAAGGTGATGGAGTCACTGAAAGAATCCAGTTGAATGCCAAATTCGCTTGAGGCCTTCAAGACACGGGCGACGCTTCCATCCGCCTTGTCGAAGAGGACACAGAGCATGATCAGCCAACCCGCCGTGTAGTAATCCCCGGCAATGGCATGAAACATGCTCACCATTCCCAGAGTCATGCTTGCGCACGTGATCGCGTTGGGCGCGAGATACTTCAGCGGAATGCGGGCCATGAACTCCTCGGGGTGCTCAGAGTGTGCCGACGGAACGCGCCATGTCGACGCAACGATGGGCGTAACCCGCCTCATTGTCGTACCAGGCCAACAAATGCAGCATGCGGTCTCCCACCATGAAGGTGGAGGGAGCATCCACGATCGCCGAATGAGGATCTCCAATGATGTCGAGATGCACGATCGGGTCGGTGTTGTAGGCGAGAATCCCCTTCAAGGAACCCTCTGACGCCTCCTGAAAAAGTGCGTTGACCGCCTCCGCCGTCGTCGCCTTCTTCAGATTGGCCACCAACATGATGCAGGACCCGTTCGGAACGGGAACGCGAAGCGCCATGCCGGAGAGCTTCCCCTTCAGTTGGGGAAGCACGATTCCCACCGCAGTGGCCGCGCCCGTGCTCGTCGGAACGATGTTCTCCGCGCCTGCGCGACCCCGTCGAAGATCCGTGTGTGGAGAGTCCAGCAGACGCTGATCCCGCGTGTAGGCGTGCACGGTGTCCATGACTCCGCTCTCAATCCCGTATGCCTCATCCAGAAGCATCGCGATCGGCGCCAGACAATTGGTCGTGCAGGACGCATTCGAAATGATGGCGTGCTCTGACTTGAGGATGTCATCATTGACACCCATCACGACCGTGGCATCCATGTCCTTTCCTGGCGCGCTCAGCAGAACCTTCCGAGCCCCATTGCTGATATGCACTGCCACCTGATCCCGAGCCCGGAACACTCCCGTCGACTCCAAAACGACGTCGATTTCCAGCTCACCCCAGGGAAGACCTGCCGGATCGCTTTGTTGCGAAACCTGAATCTTCTTCCCATTGATCACAAGATCCGACTCCGTGGAGGAGACTTCGCCCGGAAATCGCCCGTGAACCGAATCATATTTCAGGAGATGGGCCAGAGTGCTGGGCTCCGAGAGGCTGTTGACAGCCACGACCTCGACATCCTTGTTTTCAGGAGTCTGAATCGCCCGAACAAACATCCGGCCGATCCGACCAAAACCGTTGATAGCCACCCGAATCGCCATGGGGCTCCCTCATCTCTCGCTCTCGCGAGAGCACATGCACTGACACCACACCGGCGGGGCATCCGACGGCGGCCGCACCCTATCGCTGCATCCCACAGATTTCAACCGCAATGCGGACGTTCCTGCAACCAGTCCTCGAACGACCGATCAGGTCACGCCATCAAAAGTCTCGGGCGTTTGAATGCCGTGATCGCGCGCGAAGGACTCCGCCTCCGAGTAACCCGCATCCGCATGCCGCAGCACACCCATCCCCGGATCACTGGTCAAAACGCGCTTCAACCGGGCATCGGCCGCATCCGTCCCGTCTGCCACGATCACCATGCCTGCATGCAGGCTGTAGCCAATTCCCACTCCGCCACCATGATGAACGCTGACCCAGCTTGCACCATTCACGGCGTTGATCAGCGCATTGAGGATCGGCCAGTCCCCGATCGCATCGCTCCCATCCTTCATGGCCTCGGTCTCCCGATTGGGGCTCGCCACGGAACCACAATCAAGATGGTCTCGACCGATGACGATGGGCGCCTTCACCTTGCCCTCACGAACCATCTGGTTGAACGCGAGTCCTGCCTGAAGCCGCTCCCCATACCCGAGCCAGCAGATGCGACTCGGCAATCCCTGGAACGCGACCTGCTCCCGTGCCATGTCCAACCAACGGCACAGCGGTTCATTGTCGGGAAAGAGAGAGCGGACGACCTCGTCCGTCGCGTAGATGTCTTCCGGATCCCCGGAAAGCGCAACCCAGCGGAACGGCCCCTTCCCCTCACAGAAGAGCGGGCGGATGTACGCCGGCACGAAGCCCGGGAACGCAAACGCATTCTCCACGCCATTGTCGTAAGCGAACTGCCGAATGTTGTTGCCATAATCGAAGACATGGCTCCCGGCCTCCTGAAACGCCAGCATCGCACGAACGTGCGTGCACATGGTCTCCAGGGAGCGCTTCTCATAGGTCGATGGATCCGATTTCCGAAGCGCAAAAGCTTCCGAAAGGGACATGCCATTGGGCACATAGCCGTCCACCGGATCATGCGCGCTCGTCTGATCCGTGACGAGATCCGGAACGATGCCTCGCTCCAGGATCACGGGAAGAAGATCAGCAGCATTCCCCTCAACCCCCACGGAGAGAGCGGTCCCATTGGCGACGGCTTCCTGCGCGAGGACGATCGCCTCGTCCAGGCTCTCCGCGAGACAATCCAGGTAACGGGTCTCCAATCGTTTTTCGATGCGATCCCGCTCGACATCGATGGCGATGCACACCCCTCCGTTCATCGTGACAGCGAGAGGCTGGGCCCCGCCCATCCCACCGAGACCTGCGGTGAGAACGAGTCGGCCCTTCAACGAATTGGTCCCAAAATGAGTCCGCGCAGCGGCTGAAAACGTCTCATAGGTCCCCTGGAGAATCCCTTGCGTTCCAATGTAGATCCAGGAGCCCGCCGTCATCTGTCCATACATCGTGAGGCCCCTGGCCTCCAACGAACGAAACGTCTCCCAATCCGCCCAGGCGGGGACAAGCAATGAGTTCGCGAGGATCACACGGGGAGCATCCGGATGCGAGGGGAGGATGCCGATGGGCTTGCCCGATTGCACAAGAAGAGTCTCGTGATCCGTCAGCCCCTTCAATGCAGCGCAGATGGCGTGAAATGCGGGCCAGTTCCGAGCCGCTCGGCCGGTCCCCCCATAGACCACGAGATCCTCGGGGCGCTCCGCCACTTCGGGGTCCAGGTTGTTGTGCAGCATGCGCAGCACGGCTTCCTGAACCCAGCCCTTGCACTCCAGCTCGCTTCCGCGATTCGCCCGGCACACCTTCACACCCGAATTGACACTCATGCCGGCCTCCTGCGTTGCCTCGAGGCAACCCTAGCAGAGCGTCATCGACGCGAGCAACATCCCATGAACAGCTGCCAGCACACGATCGCTGCGCCAGCTCCCAGCGCATCGGCGAGGGCATCCAGAGGATCCGAATGACGCCCCGGGACGAATGATTGATGGAATTCATCCCAGAGCCCATAGACCGCGCAGAGAACCCACGCCCATCCCAGCTGCCCACGAGAGGCTTGTCTCGGGAGTGCCCAGCGGACCGTCGCGCCCAAACCACCGAAGAGGAAAAAATGGAGAACCTTGTCGAAATGCGGAAATGGGAGGGGAGAGGGATCTCCAGCCGGCCGGGAAGAGAGCCAACTGATCACCGCTGCATACAGCAATGCCGGCACAGCGCGCCGAGCCAGAACAGGAATGCGATTCATGCAGCCCGTGCCGACCGCACGGTCCGAACCACCCGGCCATGAAGGGAATGCGAGTTCACCTCATCAATCGCCACTTCGACGACATCACCGACCTTGAAGGAGGTGTCCCCCCCGCGATCGAAATTGACGACGACATTGGTGCGGGTTCTGCCCGTGAGCTGGGAGGAGAACATCGCGTCCACCTCCGGACGACTCGCCTTGCTGCTCAATCCCTCCACCAGCACCTCGACCGTTGTTCCATCGAAGCGCTCCTGAAGCCGCGCATGCGTGATGGCGTTCTGAAGCTCCAGAACCTCCTTCAAGCGCGCCTTCTTGACCGGAAGAGGAACATCATCCACCAGGCGCGCCGCTGCCGTGCCGGGGCGCTCGGAATAGGTGAAGGCGAAAATCGACTCATAACGAACGGTCTTCAAGAGCTCGATCGTGGCTGCATGCTGTTCTTCCGTCTCTCCCGGAAACCCCACGATGATGTCCGTGGACATCGCGATCTCGGGGCATGCCGCCCGCAACGCATCGATTCGCTCAAGATAGCTCTCGATGGTGTACCCACGCCGCATCTTCTCGAGCATCGAGTTGGAACCACTCTGCACGGGAAGATGAAAGTACTCACACAGCGTGTTCAAATGACCGGAGAAGCTCTCCACCAGGGCGTCCGTGCAATCCCAGGGATGCGAAGTTGTGAAGCGAATACGCTCCAGACCCGGCACCCCATTCACCAGCGCGAGAAGTTCCGCAAAATCCGGTTCCCCCGGGCGGTCATTTCCATAGCTGTTGACGTTCTGCCCCAGAAGCATCACCTCGGGAACGCCGCTCGCGACCAGGCGTCTCACCTCTTCCACGATGAGATCCGCCGGCTTGGACACCTCGCGCCCTCGTGTGAAGGGAACCACACAGAAACTGCAGAACTTGTTGCAGCCCTTCATGATGGTCAGCATCGCCGAGACCCGCCCGCGATTCTGAGGCTCCAGAGGGATCCAGTCATACTCGCGCTTGTTGAAAAACCGCGTCTCAATCGCCCGTTCGCTCGATGCACGTGCGGTTCGAACCATCTCCGGAAGAGCCGCGATGTTGTCAGGACCTGCGACCAGATCGAGATAGGGAACCTTCTTGAAGAGACGATCCCGCTCCTGGGTGGCCACGCATCCGGTCACGCCGAGGATCAGTTCATCGTTGAATTCCTTGAGGCGATGGTAGCGACCCAGCGCGGAGAGCATCTTGTGCTCCGCCTTCTCACGTACGGAACACGTGTTGAGCAAAATCAGATCGGCCCGCGCAGGATCATCGGTCGACGCATAGCCATCTTTCCCCAGAACCTGGAGCATCCGCTCGGTGTCGTAGATGTTCATCTGACAACCAAACGTCTGAATGTGCACATAGCGCTGAGATTCAGCCATGACCTCTCCTGCCGGCGGCGGAGAATCGCACCGGACCCCCTCACGTGCAAGGGAATTTGAGACGCACGAGAGACCGAACACGACAAGAAACACGCAAAAAGGGCTTGTTCGACCGACCCCCGCGGACGACACTCGCCTCGAGAGGAGGGTTTCGTCGTGCGAATCGCGCTGACCCAGAACAACATCACGATTGGAGACTTCGCGGGGATCGAGGCGACCTGGCACGCGCAATGGAAGCGTGCAGCAGACGCGGGGGCCGACGTCCTCATGCTCCCCGAGCTCGCCACCACCGGCTATCCGCCGCGGGATCTCCTGGCGCGCCCACGCTTCATCGAGCGAAACCTGGAACTCGTGGACACGATGCGTTCATGGACCGCCGACGGCGGACCCGCGATCCTCTCGGGATGCATTCTCCCGAACGATGCCCCCGGAGGAAATGACTTCTTCAACGCGGCAGTGCTCCTTCAAAACGGGGAGATCGTCGCTCGTATCCACAAAAGCCTCCTCCCCTCCTACGACGTCTTTGACGAAGACCGTTACTTCGAACCTGCGACAAGTCGGCAGGTGGTGGAAATTGCCGGCATTCCAGTCGGAATCACGATCTGTGAGGACATCTGGTCCTCCCCCGAGCATTGGAACCGTCTCCGATACCCCGTGGATCCCTGCGCAGAGCTTCGGGCCGCCGGTGCGCGCATTCTCTTCAATCTGTCCGCGAGCCCCTTCGCGATGGGAAAGCCCCAGGTCCGACACGCGCTCATCTCCGAAACAGCACGCACTCATGGCGTCCCAGTTGTCTATCTCAACCAGGTCGGGGGTCACGATGAACTGATCTTTGACGGGCACTCGGTCGTGGCCGCTGCAGACGGCACCATCACCCACCGCCTGGCCCCCTTTGAAGAGGACTTTCAGGTCCTGGACCTGGAACCGGACGCCCATTTTGGAGAGGAATCGGATCCTGAAATGCCCGCCGAGGAAGAGGCCTTTCGAGCGCTTGTGCTGGGAACACGCGACTATGTCCGAAAGAGCGGATTTCAGAAGGTGCTGCTGGGACTCTCGGGGGGCATCGACTCCGCTCTCACCGCAGTGGTCGCGGCCCACGCCATCGGCCCCGAAAACGTCCACTGCATCGCGATGCCGACCCGTTATTCAAGCGAACACTCCGTTGAAGACGCCCGTGGACTGGCCCAGAACCTGGGCATGCCGTTCAGCCGGGTTCCCATCGATGCGACATTCCAATCCATGCTGGACCAGATGGCCCCGCTCTTCGAGGACCGCCCCGCCGATGTGACGGAGGAGAATCTCCAGGCACGCATTCGGGGAATGACGCTGATGGCACTCTCCAACAAATCGGGCGCGCTGGTTCTGGCGACCGGGAACAAGAGCGAACTCGCGGTCGGCTATTGCACACTCTATGGCGACATGTGCGGAGCGCTTGCGGTCATTGGCGATGTTCAAAAGACGCTCGTGTACCGGATCAGTCGCTGGCTGAATCGGGAGACGGAAGTCATCCCCTGGAACACGATCGACAAACCGCCCAGCGCAGAGCTCCGACCGGGTCAGAAAGATGAGGACAGCCTCCCTCCCTACAAATCGCTCGACGCGATTCTCAGCGCATATGTCGAAGAGCACCACCCCTCGGAAGCGATCGCGGGCATCACTGGGCTCGATTCCGATTTGGTTCAATCGATGATCTCCTTGATCGACCGCGCCGAATACAAACGACGCCAGTCCGCACCCGTTCTCAAAATCACGGACAAGGCGTTCGGAGTGGGCCGCAGAATCCCCATCGTGGCACGGCATCGATGACACACGAGAATTGCATGCTGCTCCGGGTCTGCGTAGGATGCCCGCACCAGAAGGAGAACCCATGAAGCACGTAGTATCTCTGAGCAGCATCCTCTTTTGTCTGATTCTCACCGGCTGCGGTTCCACCGGAAATG
>CAVOCR010000040.1:0-9186 GCA_963694245.1 Myxococcota bacterium | reverse complement strand
ATCGCCTACATCACGGGCGCATTTCGCGCTGAAGCGGGAATCGTGATCAGCGCGAGTCACAACCCATTCCAGGACAATGGACTCAAGGTGTTTGGAGGGGATGGCTTCAAGCTCCCCGATGCGGCGGAGCTTGAGATTGAGGAATGGATGGCGAACGTGTCCCCCGAGGGCCGTCGGGTCACGGGGACTTCCATCGGTCGAGCGTACCGTGTTCACGACGCGCTGGGACGCTATGTCACGTATTTGAAAAGTTCCTTTCCGCGTCACCTTCGCCTGGATGGGATGAAGGTGGTGGTGGACTGCGCCCATGGAGCAGCGTACCGGACCGCGCCTTTGATGTTGCGCGAGCTGGGCGCTGACGTCATCGACATCGGGACGGCGCCGAATGGAACCAACATCAACGCGGAAGTGGGGGCAGTGCATCCGGAGCGCATGGCGGAAGTCGTGAAGAAGCACGGAGCGGACCTCGGAATCGCCCTGGACGGGGATGCGGATCGCTTGATTCTCGCGGATGAGAAAGGAGAGATCGTCAACGGCGACCAGGTGCTCGCCATCCTCGCGGCCCGATTGAAGAGCGCGGATCGCCTTCAAGGGAACACGCTCGTGGCGACTGTCATGAGCAATCTCGGGCTGGAGATTGCGATGAATCGGATTGGAGTGAGGCTTGAGCGAACCGCGGTGGGGGATCGCTATGTCGTGGAGGAAATGCGTCGCAATGGCTACAACCTGGGTGGCGAGCAGAGCGGCCATGTGGTGTTTCTCGACCACTCGACGACGGGAGACGGTTCGTTGACCGCGCTGCAGATTCTGGCGGTGATGCTGGCGGAGGAGCGTCCGCTGAGCGAGTTGGCCGCGATCATGGAGCAGATGCCACAGGTTCTCGTGAATGTTCGGGTTCGTGTGAAGACCCCCCTCGAAGAGATGCCGGACGTGATGAAGGTCATCGCCGGAGTGGAGGAACGCCTCGGGCAGAGTGGACGGGTCCTGGTGCGGTACTCCGGAACGGAAAAGAAGATTCGTGTGATGGTGGAGGGAGAGGATCGTACGGTGATTGACGCCCATGCGCGGGACATCGCAGAGGCCCTTCAGGCGAAAATTGGGGAGGAAGTCGGATGAGTGAGTTCAAGCGCACGCGCCTGGGAGTCAACGTGGATCATGTTGCGACTCTTCGTCAGCAACGAGATGAGCGCTACCCCGATCCAGTGCTTGCGGCCAGCCTCGCGGAGCTTGCGGGAGCGGATCAGATCACGGTTCATCTGCGGGAGGATCGCCGTCATATCGTGGATCGCGATCTTCGGATCCTGCGAGAGACACTGCAGGTTCGGATGAATCTGGAGATGGCGAATACGGACGAGATGATCGGCATTGCGCGGGAACTGCGCCCCGGGACGGTCACGCTGGTTCCGGAACATCGTGAAGAGCGCACCACGGAAGGCGGGCTGGATGTGGTCGGGAATGCGGATTCGCTCCGGCACGGGATCGCGCGCCTGCAGGACGTGGGGATCGAGGTCAGTCTCTTCATTGACCCCGATCCAGCACAGATCCAGATGTCGCGTGAGGTCGGTGCCACGGTCATCGAGCTTCACACGGGGGATTACGCGGAGGCCGCGGGCGAAGCGCAGACGCTTGAGCTGGAACGATTGAAGACAGGAGCTCGTCTGGGGGTCGACGCGGGACTGATTGTCGCAGCCGGCCATGGACTGCACTATCAGAACACGCAGCTCATCGCCGCGATCCCAGAAATCGAAGAACTCAACATTGGACATTCCCTCATCGCCCGCGCTGTTTTTGTCGGTCTTGAGACCGCAATCCGGGAAATGATCGCGCTGATGCGCGAGTCCGAAGTGTGAGCAGATGCGGTTCGTCGAGGAACCTGTTCGCCACACATGCCCTCCTTTTTTCTCGAGCATTGGCACCGGTTCATGAGCCCATGTCTCCGTCTCCACCCTTGCGCTGAGGGGTTTGGAAACGACTCAGGACACTTCATTCTTCAGAATTCCCTCAAGGAAGTCGCGCCGACGGTCGTTGTACCGGGTAGGGGCCCGCTCTTTAAAAAATGGCATGGCTCTCATGGGAAGAACCCCTGGATCGTGTTGCGATGGTCCCAGGGGGCTGGTAGCATGGTTCACAAGGGAGGCTTTCCGATGTGGGATGGCTGGATGGTTGAAGAGTTGATGCGGCGCGAGCAAGAGCGCGAGCGCACTGAATCGGCCGGAATTCCCCTGTACATCGAGGCCGATCCTCGCATGCCCCTTGAGCCTGAGCCCGCCCCGGACGAAGTCGCCGAAGAGGCGCGCCGGGTCATCATCATCGACATCTAGAATAGTGGAGAGAAGCGCGGCGGGTGCCTGGAACGGGTCGTCCAGTTCCGAGCGCTCTGTGCGAATTCGTGTCCTGGAACGAGTCGTCCAGTTCCGATCGCTCTGTGCGAATTCGTGTCCTGGAACTAGTCGTCCAGTTCCGATCGCTGTGTGATGATTCGTGTCACGAGGCCATATTCCACGGAGGCTTCAGCATCCATCCAGTAGTCCCGTTGGGTATCTTTCGTCACCCGCTCGAGAGGCTGGTTGCATTCCTCAGCGAGGAGCTCGTTGATCTTTTCCCGTGTCTTGATGATTTCGGTCGCGGTGATTTCGAGATCGCTTGCGGGTCCGTAGACCTGCATGGGAATCAGCGGCTGATGGATCAGGAGGCGCGTATTCGGCATCGCCAACCGATCTTCCTTTGCGGCTGCGATCAGGATGACGGTGGCGATGGATGCGCAGAGGCCGCTGGCCACGATCCGGACCCGCGGTTTGATGAATCGGATCGTATCGTAGATCGCAAATCCGTCATTCACCGATCCGCCGGGGGAGTTCACGAAAAGTGTGATGTCCTTCTCAGAATCATCCGCTTCCAGGGCGAGAAGACTCATGATTGTCTGCTTCGTGAGCTTCGAATCGACACCGCCCGAGAGAAAAAGCTGACGCGTTTTGAGCAGTTTTTCAGAGATCGGAGTGCTCTTTTCCTCATCCTTTTCTTCTTTTTCAGCGTGGATTGAGGTTGCGTTCAATGGCGAAATCGACTGCAGCGTGTTCATCAGGACTCCTTCCGTACCGGGCTTCTGGCTCATCAACTGGAACCCATTTGGTCTCGGAGCCTCCTCGATGTCAAGCGCAGCGCCACGTTTCAATCTTGACTTGATTTCGACCTCTGGTTTAGTCTCCGCGCCCACTGCCTGAGAGCACCCGTTTGACGGGGGGTCGAGCAGAATTTTTTTAGGAGCGTGAAAAGATATGGCTAGCGTGCAGGCGCGTGAAGAAGAGACCGCGGATGTCGGCGGGGAGAGCTTCGAGGAGCTTTTCGAACAGTACATGCAGAGTGAGCCCGTCATTCAGGGCGAGATTGTAAAGGGCACTGTCCTCAAGGTCGGAAGCGATTTCGTGACCGTCGATGTGGGGTACAAGTCCGAAGGACAGATCTCGATCGACGAGTTTTATCGGGAAGGCGTCCTTGAAGTGAACGTAGGCGATGAGATCGAGGTCTATGTCGAGACTCTCGAGAATGACGCAGGTCTCGTCGAACTGAGCAAGGAAAAGGCTCAGAAACTGAAGATCTGGGATGAGATCAGCGACGCCTGTGAACGGGATGAGCTGGTTGAGGGCGTGATCGTCAGCCGAGTGAAGGGAGGATTGACCGTCGATATCGGCGTGAAGGCCTTCCTGCCCGGTTCGCAAGTCGATCTGCGCCCGGTGCGGAACCTCGAGAAGTATCTCGGGGAGAAGTATCATTTCAAAGTCATCAAGTTCAACAAGAAGCGCGGGAACATCGTTCTCAGTCGGCGTGTGCTCCTCGAGAAGGAACGCGAGTCGATGAAGAGCGCCACTCTCGAGACACTCGAGGTCGGCATCGTCGTGAAGGGCGTGGTGAAGAACATCACGGATTACGGCTGCTTTGTGGATCTCGGGGGAATCGACGGTCTTCTGCATATCACGGACATGAGCTGGGGACGTGTGAACCATCCCAGCGAGATGTTCGAGGTGGGCGCAGAGGTCGATGTGAAGGTGTTGAAGTTCGATTCCGAGTCGGAGCGTGTCTCCCTTGGGTTGAAGCAGATCACCGAGGACCCGTGGCTTGTCATCGCAGAAACCCACTCCATTGGGCAGCGGGTGAGCGGCAAGGTTGTCAGTCTGACCGATTACGGCGCGTTCATTGAGATCGCGGACGGCGTCGAGGGCCTGATCCATGTCAGCGAGATGAGTTGGACCAAGCGTGTGAAGCATCCGTCGCGTCTGCTGGAGGAAGGGGAAGAGGTCGAGGCAGTGATTCTCGACATCGACACCGAGAACAAGCGGATCAGCCTCGGTCTCAAGCAGACTGAGGAGAACCCCTGGGTGGCGCTCGAAGAGCGGTACCCGATCGGTTCGACGGTACGCGGCAAGGTGCGCAACATCACCAACTTCGGAATCTTCGTGGGAATCGAAGAGGGCATTGATGGCCTCGTGCACATCAGCGACCTCTCGTGGTCTCCGAAGATCAAGCATCCGCAGGAGATGTTCGAAAAGGGTGATGAGGTCATGGCGATGGTGTTGCAGATCGATCCTGACAAGGAGCGATTCAGCCTCGGCATCAAGCAGTTGCAGAAGGATCCCTGGGAGGACATCGACAATCGCTACCCGCTGGGTTGCGTGATCGAAGGTGTCGTCACGAAGATCCTCGACTTCGGCGCAATCGTCCAGCTGGACGAAGCGGTGGAGGGCCTGATTCACATTTCCGAGCTCAGCGAGGACATGGTGGAGACGGTCGGCTCTGTGGTGAACGAGGGCGACACTGTTCGGACCAAGGTCATCAACTTGATTCCCGAGGAGCGCAAAATCGGATTGTCGATGAAGCGTCTCTCCTCAGAGGAATCGGCGGCGGATTACGAGGCCATGCAGGCTGCGTACTCGGCTCCGACGACTCGATTTGCCGACCTGCTGAAGGATGTTCAGCTGGACGGTGGAGAGGAGGGCTCCGAGGCAGCACCTGACGCGGAGGCTCCCGTCGCGGAGGCTCCTGTCGAGGAAGTTGCTGAGGAGGCTCCCGCTGAGGAAGCCGCCCCGGAAGTTGCCGAGGAAGCTGCTGAGGAGGCTCCCGCTGAGGAAGCCGCCCCGGAAGTTGCCGAGGAAGCTGCTGAGGAGGCTCCCGTTGAGGAAGCTGCTGAGGAGGCTCCCGTTGAGGAAGCCGCCGAGGAAGCTCCCGCGGAGGAAGAGGCTTCGGAGGGTTCGGACAAGGAGTAATTCCTGTCGGATCCCGTCCTGATATGGGCGTCGACGTTCGCGTCGACGCCCTTTTTTTTGCCTGAAATCCACAGTTCGGGAGAATCACTCCATGGTGATCGCAGGAATTGTGCTGGGATGTCTCGTGCTGGGCTATGCATTCGCTGAATGTGGACGATACGTCCTCGTGCAGCGGAATGAAGCGGAGACTGCTCTTCGTTATCCCCGGGGGCGACTTGCACGGCGCCTGCTCATCAGCGCCCTCGCGTTGTTTGAATGCGGGATCCTCATCTTCTGGGATCCGGAAATCGGCGGAGAGGCGAGCGCTTCGGGGAATCTCCCAGCCGGCGTGTCCGCGATGGGTGTGCTCCTCCTCCTGTTCATTCTTCTCTGGCGCGACTTTCATGATGTGCGGGGTGAAATTCGCCATGTCCGCGCAGAGATTGCCCGAGATCTCGAGGACGCATTGCACACGAGTGGAAGCCTTTCTCCGTCTCTGGAGGAATCGGAACCGGGTGTTTGAATCCGTTGTCCTGATTCTCGCTTGCAGTCCTTTTCCTGCCTCCGTACGCTTCTTTTTCGAAATCTGAAGTTCTGGAGGTCCGAGATGAGGCGTTGGGGTATTGGACTGGGTGTTCTGTGTTTGGCTCTTGTGTTGAGCATCCCCGCGCTGGCGGGTTCGAAGAGCGCAGCGAAACGTCATTACAAGGCAGGCGTGAAGCAGGGGCGTTCCGGAGAGATCGCGCAGGCGATTGAGTCTTTTCGCCAGGCACTGGTCGAGAACCCGAAGATGTTCAAGGCGGCTCTGGATCTTGGGCTGGCCTGCTCCATGAGCAAACGCTGGCCAGAGGCCATCGCGGCGTATCAGACGGCCGTGAAGGTGGAGCCCGGGAGCGCGAAGGCCCAAAAGGGACTCGGGGAGGCGTTCAGCAAGCTCGGGGCCCATGATTCGGCCGTTCCTCATTTTGAGCGGCTTGTGAAGCTCAAGCCCAGGGAGGTGGGGTCCCATTCTCTGCTTGGCGTGTCGCTCGCGGGGATCGCGCAGCACAAGAGTGCCATCGCGGCCTTCAGGAAGGGGCTGGGACTGCGTTCTGACGACTTTCCAAGCACGTTGGGTCTCGCGGGTTCCCTCTATGCGGAAGGCGCTCTCACGGATGCTGTGAAGAGCTACGAGACGGCGACCCGATTCAATGCGAAGAGTCGCAAGGCCTGGATGGGGCTGGGTCAGACACATCAGCGCTTGAAAAACCGAACCGAGGCCAAGAGCGCGTATTCGAAGGCCTGTGACCTCGGCCAGAAATCAGCGTGCAAGAAGGCGATGCTTCTCTAGACATCCAAAAGGCGGCGCCTCCGGAGAGACGCCGCCTGCGAGGATTCTGTCTTCTTTCCATTCAGATCGAGAACTTCACGCTCACGAGCTGTTGTCCTTTGGGCTTCTGTCCGTACTTCTGGAATCGCCGTCCGGTGTTTCGTGCGACGGTCATCGTCCCCTTTCCATCGGCCCGCGCAGTGAAGGTGCGGGTGATGTGCAGACCTCTCGCTCCCCGGATCTCCACCGCGTGAGAGCCCAGTGCCAGCGACGTGAAGCGGCGAGTGCCCCCGTTGGCGATGGTGCCTGAGCGCTTGCCATCGATGAGGACGTGGATCCGTCGCCCGGTCTGATTGCGAATCCGCATCGAGCCCAGGATCCTGGGGACGGTGAACTGAGTCACCTGTCCCGCCCGCACTCGGGCCACTCCCGAGGTTCGAATGTTCTTCTTTCCTCGAAGCTCGATGACCTTGCGCCCGGGCTTCACCTGAGAGAAACGCTCGGTCTCGCCAGGCGGGATCATTCCTCGATTCGTGCCGTTGATGCGCAGCATCAAGGGCATGGGGTTGGGGTTCATGATCGTCAGGGCGCCCATCACCTCTTCCAGTTGAAGTCGCGTCCGCCGATTGGCGCGCACGGTGGCGGAGAGGGTCTGGTTCGGGATGTTCCGCTTTCCGATGGAACGTGCCGTCAGGGTGTGTTCCCCGGCCGGGGCGTTCTTCAGGAGAATGCGGGCTCCAGGAAGGAGGGTTCCAATCGAGCGCTCATCGAGCTTCAACGCGAAGGGGAATGCCGTCGGGTTGTCGAGTTGAATGGACCCGACCGAGAGCACTTCGACGACGGTGGTCGACGTGGGGGCCTTGGCCCATGCGCTTCCTCCGATGCAGAGCATTTGAAGGGCGAGTACGAGGCTTCCGATAAGGGCGGTGCGCTTGAACATGGTTTCCTCCTTGTCCCATCCATGGGAGCGGTTCACCGAAGAGGGCAACATGCCGGTCGGTGTGGTCAGTGGATGGACGGAGGGGTCTCCCCGGGTATTCAAACCGGATACGAGATTTCTGAGCAGTGATGCGTTTTTTTATCCGGACTTGCGGGAGAGTGCCGCGGAGAGGGCGAGGAGCTCGTTGTACCAGCCCTTCTGTTTTCCATCGCCTTTGAGGCTGTCCGCATAGCGGTCGATCTGGGCCGCATGCTCTGCTTTTCCCACATGGCCCATGCCGATGAGGAGGTAGAAGCGAGCGTCCTGTGCAGCGCCGCGATTCGGGTCACGGGGACCAAAGTTCGTCGGGTCTGTGCGCTTGAATCCGGTCAACATGGCGCTGAAGGCGTCGTCGGACGGTCCCTCTCTCCACAGCAGCGCTGCTGCCTTGGAGACTTTCCGGAGATCCTTGGCGTCGCGAAGGATGTCGATGTAGCAGGCGGTCCCGCGCTCCGCGCATTGTTGATTGACGGAGAGGAAGGACTGGATGGTCGACTTGCTCAGTTCATCCACGAGCCATTTCTCGGTGGGCGTGAGCTTCTTTCCTTTCGCCTTCTTCGCCGCGGCTTTGGAGATGGGCGCCCACCCAGACATGTCCTCGGGTCCGAGCGCGAGCGCCATGTGGGTCATCAGATTGGCCTTTCCGGCGTTGGACTCTTCCACGTTGAACGCGTTTACGACGGCCTTCTTCGATTTCGCGGTGCCGATCAGCGCGAGCGCCTGCTCCGCATAGAGTCTCTGAGCCCAGTCGCGATAGGGCTGGTTCGGGATGATTTTCGCGAGAATGTCGACGGAATCATCGTTTGAGAAGCGTGCCAAAGCGAAGATTGAGGTGACAAATCCTTTCACGATGACCTTGCCCCACTGGGCGCGGAGCGCATTGTACTGGGGCTTTTTCTCGTCCTGCTGTTCCGGGCTGAGGCCCTGCCAGGTGGCGTATTCTCGGGCGAGGACCACGGAGGCGACGGTCTCAGCCGCCCGGGGGTCTCGAATGTCGCTGAGCACCTGAACGAGCTTGGGGCCCCACTGCCATTTCCAGCGCGGGATGTTCATGTCGCGCGCAAAGGACTTGAAGTCGGCGTTTTTTCCCGCGAGCACCTCCACAAGCGGGTCGACCGCCGGGAGGCCAATGTTGACGAGGGCCATTCGGGCGGCGTTGTAGCAGGTGTGTTCTCCGCCCGTGTCCTTGAAGGAGACAAAGAGGGCCATGATGAGGGAGGGAACCGCCTGGGTGCTCTTCATGCTGCCGAGGAGCCGAGCAGCACCTCGGTTTGCGGCGATTCCCTGGGTGGCGGGATCTTCGTCCAGGACCTTGATCAGCGCGTCTTCGAGATCACTCGTATCAATCGCGAGGGCTTCGATGGCGTCGATGGCGAGCCCGCGCACGTCGGGGTTGCGGTTGGTCTTGAGGACTTCCTTGAGGGCCGGCGCGGCGTTTACAAGGCGGTTTTCCGCGATGAAGCGTGCGGCTTTGCGACCGATGTCCCTCATCATCAGGGCCTTGGAGGCGAGCGCCGTGCTGGTCGCGTCGTCGCCGAGTCGGGAGACGGCGATGAGCACGTCTTCGCGATGCTGGCCTTGTTCGAAGAGGCCGCTCAGCGGTTCGACGGCTTCGACGCATCGCATCTGCCCCACCTGAGTGATGGCTTCTCGGGCTTCAG
>CAVOCR010000039.1:0-9195 GCA_963694245.1 Myxococcota bacterium | reverse complement strand
CGTGTATTTGTCGCCGACCCGGGAATTCTTGAAGTCGAACACGCGCTCCATCGTGTGGATGAGAGGCAGCAGTGCGTGGTCATCCACTCCTCGTACCTTGAGGCTTCCGAGAAGTGACTCTCCCTTCGTCAGTGTGCCAGCGAGCTGCGCCCCTCCGGGTCCTCCGTTGGACGGAAGCTCCTCGGCAGGTGCATCGACCGGTGGAAGGATCGGTTGAACCGGGGACTCCACCGCCGGCTCCTTGGACTGCTGGAGGGCTCGTTGGGCTTCTCCGGGAGTGATCGGGGTTCGGTCATCGCTGAGAAACACCCAGTAGTTCACGGCCATGACGAGCGCGAGGAATCCGATCGTCGCCAGATTTCCAAGCGACTGCCGCCGCTGGTTCCGACGGGTCGTCCCGCTCAAGTACATGGGGTTTCTGTTCAGGTTCATTGAAGTCGTGAGTGCTTCTGGTTTTTCATTGAGTTTCGCGAAGATCGAAGGTGCGGAGTATCACGCTCCAGGAACGCCTGTCAACCCTCTGGTGGGGTGCTCTCGGGGCCCATTGGATCGAAGCGCATGCCTGCGATCCGATCCCCTTCGATTCCAAGTGGATCGCCCTCTCGCTCAGGAGGGATCCCGTCTCCGTTTTCGAATGATCTCGACGCCCAGACGGAGAGCGCTTCCCGTGCTCTCAGGGCGCGCTTGATTCCGCCCGGCGATATCGTGGGCGACTCCGTGATCGGGAGAGGTCCGCACGAAGGGAAGTCCCAGCGTCACGTTCACGCCCTCATCGAAGTGATGCATTTTGAAAGGGACAAGGCCCTGATCATGGTACATTGCGAGGATCGCGTCCCAGCGGCCGTCGAGAGCGAACGCAAAGAGCGTATCGGCAGGAATCGGCCCTTCCGCATGGATTCCCTCCTGTCGTGCTTCGGCGATCGCGGGGGCGACGATGCGTTGATCCTCCTCACCGAAACGTCCGCCTTCCCCTGCATGCGGATTGAGGGCACAGACCGCAATGCGCGGGTCCTTCAGGCCAAAGTCGTGGCGAAGCGCTGCATCCATGATTCGCAGTTGGCGAGTGATGTGTTCCGGGTGGAGGCGATCGGCCACCTCTCGGAGGGCGACATGCGTCGTCGCAGGAACCACCCGGAGGACCGGTCCAGCGAGCATCATCGCCACATGGGCGACTCCCGCACGGTGCGCGAGCCATTCGGTTTGTCCCGGGAAGTTCTCGTCTGGCCAGATGTCCTTGGTGATGGGGAGCGTGAGGATTCCGTCCGAACGTCCCGTGAGCGCATCATCGGTTGCTGCGACGAGAGATTCCCGCATGATTCGCGCGCCCTCGGCGGAGGGTTGACCCGGGAGACATGGGGTCGTGCCCCGGGCGATCGGCCTTTGATAGAGCCCGGGACGCTCTGGACGGGCTCCTGGCGCCAGCTCTGTCCATGTTTCAAGCGCTTCGAAACGACTGTCACGAGTCAGTAGAAGGCGCTGAGCCTCCATCCGTTCGGGGACTGCATGGAGAATCAAGGCCGCGTCGGAGTCGAGGAACCCCTCTTCGATGGATTTCATCAGGACTTCGAGTCCGATGCCCGCAGGATCTCCGCAACTCACGGAGAGAACTGGAATCCAGGAGTCTTTCAAGGGGAGCCTCCCGCCATGAAATCAGTTTTGAACGTGAGAATCTGCTGGATCCACCGCATGTTCGATCGGCGGGTGAGCCCCATCCACGCGGGAAGGACGTTCTCCATCGAAGCGCCGAGAAAGGCTGCGGACTCGAGGGCATGCCGGGCCGCCCGGGGTCGCTTCGCGATGGCCCGCTCGGCGCCGATGATTCGCCATTTTTCGGGGTCGAGACCCGCATGCGCGAGACGTGAGGCGAGGGGATCCAGCGCACCCGTGGTTTCCAGATCGAGCGCCTGTTCCTGCACAGTGACGAGATCCGCGAGGGATCGCATGGTGTGCAGTGGGCGCTGCAGGACTTCACTCACCAGGCTTCGGGCGCTCGAGTCTGCGCTTGCAACCCTCATTCTGCCGCGATGGAAATCGATACCGGGGCATCCGGCTGTGGCATGCACGGAGTTGAGCGATGGGAGGGATTCAGCCACTGCTCTCCAGAAACCGTCTGGGGCGGCTTCCAGCACGGGGATCACACTTCGCTCCACCGCACTGGTCGAAAAGTCGAACGCAAGAAGACGCTCATCCCTGTGTCCAAAGGGGAGCAGGCTCATCGGGAGGGGGCGTTCCAGACTCTCAATGCGTGTTCGCGTGGCGTCATTCCACTCCAGCGCTTCGAAGCCTTTCGGCTCCTGAAGAGAGCGGCTCAGGGCGCGGACCTCTGCTTTCAATGGGGACTCAACCAACAGTGCTTGAAGGGGCTCGTGTGTCATGAGATCTCCTCATTCGGCTGCATCCTGCCGCATCCTGCCGCATCCTGCCGCGTGGAGGGGGTGTTTTCAACTCCTCTGAACGCGGGGGCTGTCGGAATCCTCTTTGACCCGCCCCGTTCCACACACTAGCCTCGGGTCAGGAGATGACGATGCATCCAGTTCGAGCCCAGGCACGAAAATTTGTGGAGACTGAGCGTGGAACGCTGCGAGGGCAGGGACGTTTTCAGGTCGCCCTGTGCTACCCCGGAACCTATGGCGTGGCGCATGCATCGCTCGGATATCAGGTCATCTATCGTTTGATTCATGAGCATTCGGATTTTGCCTGTGAACGGGCGGTGTACCCCGAGGATCTGGAGGTGCAGCAGGCTTCTCGCATTCCCCTGTTCACGCTTGAGTCCCAGCGCCCCGTGTCGGATTTCGATCTTCTGGCGTTCTCGGTCGCTTTCGAGCCGGACCTGAGCCGCATGATTGAGATGCTGGACCTCGCGGGTCTTCCTCCGCTCGTAGCCGATCGGGGGGAGAACATGCCGCCCGTCGTGGTGGGGGGGCCGGTCACCTTGAGCAATGCGCTCCCTCTCGGTCCCTTCGCGGATGCGGTGGTGATGGGGGATGGGGAGGCGACGGTTCCTTCTCTTCTGACAGCGTTCGAAAACGCCAGCTCGCGTGCGGATCTCCTCCAGCGGTGGTCGGATGTTCCCGGCGTCTGGGTTCCGAGCATTCATGGGGATGTCACTCCGGACAATCAGCGGGTGGGTCTGGAGCATCTCCCCGCGCTGGGTCAGATTGTCACGCCGTATTCTGAATTGCGGAACATGTTCCTCGTGGAGGCATCTCGTGGGTGTCCGCGCATGTGCACTTTCTGTGTGGTGCGGGCCACTGTCTCTCCGATGAGAGAAGCGGATCCCGCTCTTCTTCTGGATGCGATCCCGGAGTGGGCGCCTCGCGTGGGATTCGTGGGAGCGGCAGTCACGGATTACGCGCATATTCGCGAGGTCCTCGCGGGAGCGATTGAACAAGGAAAGGGGATTGGGATCAGCAGTCTTCGTGCAGATCGGCTCGACGAGGAGCTGGTCACGCTCTTGAAGCGTGGCGGATATCGGACGATGACGGTCGCAGCGGACGCTCCGAGTGAGCGACAGCGGGCGAAGATCATGAAGGGGATTCGGGAGCGCCATCTCGTGCGGGCTGCTGAACTCGCTCGCTGGGCTGGGCTTCGAACTCTCAAACTCTACATGGTGGTCGGTTTGCCCGGCGAACGGCAGGAAGACGAGGACGACCTTGTGAACCTCGCCGAGAAACTGGCGGCGATCATGCCTCTGGCCATCACGCTCAGTCCGTTCATTCCCAAGCTGCATACTCCCCTCGCCCGCGAGGACTTCTTTGGAATCAAACCCATGGAGGCCAAGCTCCGACGTCTTCGAAAGCGATTGGGTCGCAAGGTCGACATTCGGTCCACGTCGGCGCGGTGGGCATGGATTGAATACTGCTTGAGCCAAGGGGGGCAGGATGCCGGTCTTGCCGTGCTTCAGGCGCATCGGTCGGGGGGGCGATTTGCGGCATGGCGGGATGCGTTGAACGCGTTGCCCGAGCCACGAAGGGCACTTCGGGTCGCGGAGGAGGAGGCGCCATGGGCAGTGGATGGGGTCGACCCCAGTGCCCCCGCGCCGCCGAGACCCCCGAAGCGTCTTCCCTGGACGGGAACGACTCCTCGAGGGCCCGCGCCGGTCTAGAGATTGAATCCGGTCGGGCGCGCGAGCGCAGCGATTCCCTGATGAATGCCACCGAGCGTGGTCAAGTTCATGGCCTTGACCTCTCCTTCCAGATTGCCGAACTCGGTCACGTCCACTGCGAGACTGATGAACCAGGTTTCGCCCGTCACGGAGTCCGAATAGAGCGTGCTCAGCGAGTAGTTGTGGCCGCCGTTTTCTCCGAAAGTGTCGTCACAATGCAGGAGAGTGGCTTCCTGGTACGCGTTCCCGGGGAACGAGATGCGTGCGCCGAGGTTGCCTCCATTGCAGGTGCTGTCGAAGTCCTCTCCGATTCCGGCGACAATCAGGTTCACATCCATCATCACGCCTCCGGGGAACGCGAGGACGCCCGTCCAGTGTCCGCCTGCCTTGTCAGGATTGACCTTGCTCTTGCCTACACGGAACTTTCCGACCGTTTTGCCGTTGCTCTGGATTTCTCCGAAGAAGGGCGCCGTGTCCCCGTCTGCGATGTCCAGAATGAAGGTGCGATTGTTGGCGCCGGTCCATTTGAACTGTCCGGAACCGAGACCATTCATGGTGACTTCGGTGATCCCGTCGTTGGCCGAGAGCCAGAGTTCAGTGCCTCCCACGTAGAGAAACTCAACCTCCTGACTGGAATAGGTCGCTTTCCCCGTTTTGGAGGGGGACATCAGTGCCGTGTTGATTTGGCGGGTCCCCTGAAGGGCGTTGATGACCTCGAAGGGTTCTTTTGCCTGCGCCGTGCTGGCACTGATTCCGAGAACGACGAGCGCAATGAGAAGTGTTTTGAGGTGTTTCATGATCTCTCCCTGGTGGTGGGGGCACAGGTGCTCTCCCACACCTCCTTTCCGCTTCCGCGGTCCTCTCGTTGATCTTTTTTGTACGAAGGCCCTGCGCGACTCAATGATCTCCGCTTCAGTCCTTCATTTGCCCCCATGGGCAACCAGGGATAGAATTCGGACCCTTGCATCATCCAAGGGTCTACAGCTTCCGAGGTTTCCGTGTCTGTTGATGTCTCTGTCGTCGTCCCTGTCTTCAACGAGGAGGAGAGCCTTCGGCCTCTTCATGAGGCACTCCTCGCATCACTCGAGGCGCTCGGGAAGACGTGGGAAATCGTGTACGTCGATGATGGAAGTTCCGATGACAGTCTCGCGGTTCTGGAGGAATTTGCGGGGGCGGATGCCCGCGTGGGCGTGATCGAGTTCCGTCGCAACTTCGGGCAGACCGCGGCGATTGACGCTGGATTCAAGCATGCGAGCGGGGATGTGCTCATTCCGATTGATGCGGATCTTCAAAACGATCCGTCGGATTTTGGAGCGCTCCTTGCGGGGATTGAGGCTGGGCATGATGTGGTCAAGGGATGGCGAGCCCATCGCAAGGACCCTTTTTGGACGAAGACCTTCCCGTCCCGGATCGCGAATCGGATCATCAGCAAGGTGACGGGTGTGGCACTCCATGATTATGGATGCACGCTGACCGCATATCGGCGAGAGGTGATGGAGGATGTGCACCTCTATGGGGAGATGCACCGGTTCATTCCGGTCTACGCGCATCACGCAGGGGCCCGCGTGACGGAGCTGAAGGTTCTTCACCATCCCCGTCGTTTCGGGGAGTCCAAATACACCTTGAGCAAGACCTTTCGGGTGATTCTGGACCTCCTCACGGTTCAACTGCTTCTCGCGTATTCGACCAAGCCTCTTTATTTCTTTGGACGATTTGCATTTGGAGCGTTTGCGCTGGCGACGATTTCGACCCTCGTCACCCTCGGGAAGAAGGCCTTTGGGGGAGAGGGGTTTTGGATGGGTGACCCCGTGTTCACCGATCCATTCTTCTATGGGTCCATCTTCTTTGGGATCGTGGGCATGCAGGTGATTCTTTTTGGGCTGCTGGCCGAGTTGAACGTCCGGACCTATTACGAGAGTCAGGGACGTCGTCCGTTTGTCGTGCGTCGTACGACAAATCTCCCCTCCGGAGACGGGGAGGGCTGAAGATGTGCGGAATCGCCGGGTTCGTGTCCGGTGGCCGTCTTCGCGAGGATTCGCCGGAGGTCATCCGCCGCATGACACGGAGCCTCGTGCACCGGGGTCCTGATGGTGAAGGTTTCTTCGAGTCCGATGGGGTGGCGCTCGGTCATCGCCGACTCGCGATCATTGATCTGGCGGGCGGTCATCAGCCCTTTGTGTCTGAAGATGGTCAGACTGCGCTGGTGTTCAACGGAGAGATCTACAACTACATCGAACTTCGGGACGAGCTCGAGAAATCGGGAATCGTCTTTCAGACCGCGAGCGATACCGAGGTCCTCCTCCGTGGCTGGGAATGCTGGGGTGAATCGGTCCTCAAACGTCTCAATGGGATGTTTGCCTTTGGGATCTGGGAGGGGAGAGCCCGGCGATTGACCCTGGCGCGGGATCGCATGGGTCAGAAGCCGCTCTATTATTCCGCTTCGCAAAACGGGCTGATCTTTGGCTCCGAGTTGAAGGCGATGTTGGCGCATCCCGAGATCGATCGGGGGATCTCCCCTGATTCACTCGCACGCTACATGCTCTACGATCACGTGCCCACTCCCCACTCCATGGTGCGCGCCGTTCAACGGCTTCCGGCAGGTGGATTTCTACGCTGGACCGCGGACGAGGGCGTAGAGACAGGTCAATACTGGGATCTGGAGTTCTCCGGGGAGGTGCCGCGCACTCTGGAGGAGGCGAGCGAGATCCTCTGGGAGCGCTTGAAACATGCCACCCGTCTTCGATTGCGTTCCGATGTTCCGGTGGGAATCTTTCTCTCTGGCGGGCTCGATTCGAGCGCGGTTCTTGCGGCAGTTGCAGCGGAACGCTCCCCCGAGGAGATCCGGACGTTTGCGATCGGTTTTGACGATCCAAGCTTTGATGAGTCGAGTCACGCACGCCGCGTCGCGGACCATTTCGGGACCCAGCATTTGGAGCGAACGCTGACCGCGTCGACCATGCTCGAGGAGCTCCCGGGGATTCTGACGGCTCTCGACGAACCCATGGCGGACGCGTCGATTGTGCCCACACACCTGCTCAGTGGATTCGCCCGTGAGCACGTGAAGGTGGCTCTGGGCGGGGATGGAGGCGATGAGCTCTTCCTCGGCTATCCCACGTTCCAGGCCCACCGCATGGCGGGTTGGATTGACTGGGTGCCGCGGTTTTTGATTTCGGGGGTGATGGAGCCTCTCGCGTCGTTGCTTCCCGTCTCCACCTCCAATCTCTCCCTGGATTATCGCATCCGGCGATTTCTCCGGGGCCTGAGGCATGGACCCATCGAGCGCCATTTCGCCTGGATTGGCGGCATGGACCCTCTTGCGCAGGCGGGGTTGTTTACGGAGGCCTGGGCAGAGGGGATTGATTTCTCGAACCTCTTTTCAGACGTTCATGGACATCTGTCGGCGGTCACGGGTCGCGACGCGTACGATCGGCTCAGCTATGTCTACAGCAAGCTCTACATGGGAGATGACATTCTCGTGAAGGTGGATCGCGCAAGCATGGCGCATTCACTTGAGGTCCGGTCTCCGCTCCTGGATCCGGGGGTCGTATCGCTCGCGACAGCGCTCCCCACCCGCTTCAAGATGCAGGGGATGGAGATGAAGCGGGTTCTGAAGCACATGCTGAAGAGCCGCCTTCCCCCGGGGATCGTGGAACGCCCGAAGAAGGGATTCGGGGTTCCGATCGCGGAGTGGCTCAAGGGGCCCTTGCGACCGTTGATGGAGGATCTCCTCGGAAGTGACCGCATTCGGAGGGAGGGGATTTTTCGCCCCGAGGCCGTCCAGGCCCTTGTACGCGATCATCTCCAGGGCCGCGCCGATCATCGGAAACCCCTCTGGTCCTTGATCGTCTTTCAGCTCTGGCGGGAACATCATGCCCCGGATTCTTTCCTGAGCGTGTGATTCGCGATCGCGTGATGTACGGCCTCGTCTGGAAGAATCGCATCCGGGACCCATCCAATTCGCGCCTGTTCTTCGGGCCTCAATTGAGCGATCGCAGCCGGGATGGTGACTTCCTGAATGCTGCCTTGTGCGAGCAGAAGAGGAACCACGGCAACGTGTTCGTGGCGCATGAGGAGACTTCGAAGGTCTACCGCGATGGACGTCGCGGGATCGGGCAGGTGATGCCCGGCCCCTCCGTGTGCCATGGCGTTGAATTCATGGGAGGTGAGGAGCTCACCAAGTCTCTCAGCGAGAGGATTCCAGGGGCAGGGTTCGAGCGTCGAACCGTAATGCACCAGGAAGACGGCTGGATCCGAAGCCGCATGGAGTCGTTCCCTGGCTCTCCGAAGAATGCTTTGACCCAGCACCACGCTCCAATCGGGTCCTCCGAGCAGGCGAATTGCCGCGGTCCCGGGGACGGTCGCTTCGCTGGCTCCTGTTCCCGGGGTGATTCCAAGGAGCCGGGGGAGGTCTTCTCTCTGATGACGTCCAGGAGAGAGAAAGAGCGGGAGGACGTCGACGGTGAATCCATCCGAAAGGGCCGCGAGCACGTGGGCGACCAGAGCGGGCTCATCATGCTCGAGAAAGGCGCATTTCACCCCTCCGGGGTACCGGATTTGGAGCCCCGGGTGTTGTTCCATCGTCGCGTGCAGCCGATCCAGCGAACCTCGCCAGAAGGGGCGAGGGGATCCGTGACCACAGAGGACGAGCATCTTGGGTGCGAAGGTCATGGTGTCGTTCACAGCAGGTTCTGAATGATCGACTGCGCCTCAATCACGCGCAGTACGCCGAATTCGTCCGGAATTGTCTCTTGACAATTGCCATATGTGGCACCATATTCTGCCGCCATCACCGGATGCACAAGGGGAAATCACACACTTCTCCTCCCGGTGGCCACAGGGGATGAGACATGAGCAAGGCCGTCTTGCGGTACATGAATGGACGGATCCTGAAGGGACGTCTGACCAGCTTTCAACAGAGCAGCGGATTCGTTCGCATCATCGATCAGGCCACGGGATTCGTGGAGAGCGTTCGATTGGATGAGTTGAAGGCCGTGTTCTTTGTTCGGGACTTTTCTGGAACTCCCGGCCACAGCGATCAGAAGTCCTTTCCTCCACGCCCAGAGTATGGTCGTCGTACCGTCGTTCGATTC